>JANYLN010000207.1 GCA_025357795.1 Planctomycetota bacterium | reverse complement strand
GCACAGCCAGTGCTGGCCAACCCGCAATCCGATCAAGCCCCATAACCCGCCTGACCGATATTGCAGACTAACCGATGTGGCATTGCCTCGTACTGGCATTTGCATTCGCGCCCACTATACATGTGCGTTTTTCATCCCCGTCGTGCCGCGTTGGATCGCGGGAGCAACAGACTTCAGGACGGAATCGTTCAAATGACCAGCCCGAAAATCACGTTCGTCATACCGACCCATAATCGCTGTGCGCAGGTGCTCAAGACCCTCTCGCTGCTGCGGGCCAGCGTCGGCCGACTGCCGCACGAGATCCTCGTCGTCGCCAACGACTGCACCGACGACACAGCCCAGAAAGTCCCCGGCCGCTTTCCGAGCGTCCGGCTCATCGAACTGAGCAGCAACCACCACCCCGCCGCGCGGAACATCGCCCTGGCCGCCGCGTCCGCCCAGTTCGTCTTCATGCTCGATGACGCGACCTGGCCCGACAAGGCCACGACCGAATACGCCCTGCGACAGATGACCGACCAGCCGAACCTGGCGGCCGCCGCATGCACCATTCACCGCCTGGGCGAACCGCTACGTCCGCAAATAGACGCTCCAGCTGGGATCTTTTCCAGCAGCGCTGTCGTGCTCCGGCAGCAGGCACTCTTCGAGGTCGGCGGCTACCCGATCGACTACGCGGACGCCCTGGCGGATTGCGACCTGTCTGCCAGGCTTTGGCACGCCGGCTGGCAGGTCAAGCCTTTCGCATCGATGCTCGCCTGGCACGAACCAACGGCCCCGGTGCCACACGCGGATCTGCTTCGCAATCCCCTTTCGGCCAGTATCTTGCGGTTCTGGTCGCACTACGCACCGGATAGCCGCTACGAGGAACTGGTAGGCGAACCCCTGGACCGCTGCCACACACGCCGCAGGCCGCTGACCTCCGAGCAGCTCGCCAGTCTGCTCGGCACGGACCAGCCACAGGTCCAATTGGCCCGGACGCCAGCGGCGTAGCATCCATTCTGATATCTTGGGGCGGCGGCCGCTTGGACGCCGAGGGCATCCCGCGTAGACTACGCAGGCAATCAATAGGGCTGCACGCGGGAATCGGTATGCGGTTTTTCCACCAATTACTGGCGATCGTGCTGGTCACCCTCCTGGCGGTGCTGGGCTGGGACCTCAGCCAGCGTCGCATCACCCGCGGCAACAAGCAGACCATCATCTACGCCGGCATGTTCGGTCCCGGCGAGCCAATGCAGCGGCTGTATTCCGGACCCGCCCCGCAACTCGAACCGGAACACCCCTTCGGTCCCGATGCCAGCGCCCACTATGCCGCCTTAGTCAAAGCCTGGCCGGACCTTGCGGCCAAGATCCAGGCGGACTATCAACGCATATTCCAGCAGTCATTCGAGGCAAGGGGGGATTCCGATTCTCTCGTCGAGCAATATCGCCAACTCGATCGCAAGTACGTCGAGCAACTCGTCCAGTCACTCGGGCAGAAGGATCGCGCCAATCGCCTGCGGCTGTTCGCCCTGTTTGCGGACCTGCACCCGCAGCACGACGCCCGTCTGATCAAAATCTTCCAGACACTGCACCCGGCGTACCGGATCGGCCTGTTCGAAGACTTCAAACGGCGGAACCCGCAGTACGACATCGAGGAGCGCTGGGACGGCCGCTGGGTCCTCTCGACCAATCGCCCCCGGTTCCTGACAGGTACGGACGTACCTGACGTGATGGCCGGGGCGTTGCGGGAACTGTGCATTCTCTACCGCGAGAACCTCGCCCTCCCGCTGGACCAGCCCATCCCCGACGCGGAAGACCCGATCTGGCGCGAAAAGGGCATCCTGTACGGTCCGTCCTATAAAAATGCAAATGTGATCCTCAAGGACACGTTCAACCCGGTCGCCGCCGAGACGAGCAAGTACACCATCACCGACCTGGACGTCACGCATAACCACCACCCATACCCGGCCGGCACGCGGATCACCTACCTCTGGCCAAGCCTTGTACACGCCATGGTGGTCTTCTACAACAAGGCGCACTTCGCCCAGATCGGCCGGGACCCCGACGCCGTTCCGCAGACGATCGATGAGTTCGAGGGAATCTGCCGTCAGCTGCTCGCCGCCGGGATCGAGCCGATCGCCCAGGACGGCATGACCTACATCGAGTGGTGGTGGTTTGAATTGGCCAACCGCGTGCTCGGCTACGAGACACTGCTGAGCACCTGCCGAGGCGATTCGCCGCGCTTCGCCGGCTCGCAGGGCGATCCGCGGTACCTGGAGATCGCCCAGCGGCTACGCCGCTGGCGCGACCAGAACTTCTGGATGAAGCAGTTCAGTGCCAGTAAGTGGCCCGGTGCCCAGAGGGATTTCGGAACGGGCAAGTGCACGTTCCTGCTGACGGGAACTTGGCTACCGGCCGAGATCGCCCAGACCCGCAGTTACGACCCGAAGGTCTTCGACTTGTCGTGCTTCGTCTACCCGGCCTACCCGGGAGGACCCGGCAACCAGCGGCGGCTCACCGCCAGCGCCCAGGGCCATGCGATCACCCGGCAGGGCAAGAACCACAAGGGCGCGGTCGCATTGCTGAGCTACCTGTCGGCGTATGGCGCGGAACTGGAGGCGGATGAACTGCACTATGTCTCGGCCCAGAAAGGGATTGCCTTTCCGACCGAGATGAAGAGCCTCGAGCCGATCTTCCAGCAGGCAGGGACGGGCGACATCATCACGGACGGCATCAGCGGCGACCTGCCGATGTGTTACAAGTTCGTACTGCTCGAGACGTTCAACAGATTTTTCCCGCTCCGTAGCGACAATCCCTCCCCAGCGGAGTTCGTCGAGGAACTGGAGCGAAAGGCGCAGTCGCATTACGAGAGGTACGGGAAGGCAAGATGATCGTCCGCGGCAAGCATGCCAAGATCCGGCAGGCCCTGATCGCCCTGGCGATGCTGGCCCCCTCGCTGCTGCTGTTCGGTGTGTTCGTGGGCTATCCGGCCGTCGAGGCCTTCCGCATCAGCCTGTACGACTGGACGGGCTTCTCGCCCCAGGCGGACTGGGTCGGCCTCAAGCACTTCCGCGGGATGTTCGGGCCGACAGTCTGGGCGATGGGCGTTCCCTTCGGCCTGGCGCTGCTGGCGGCCCTGGTCATCGGGGGCCTGTTCGGACGAAGCAGGTCCGCACCACCGGACCCGCGATTGCGGCGCCGGCTGAATCCCAAATGGGCCTGGGCGCCGACGCTGGCGGTGCTAAGTGCCTGGCTGGTCTGGTGGCTATACGGAACGAACGACGGCGATGACTTCTTCCGTTGGTGCGTGCGCAACAACTTCCGGCTGATGTTCGTCGGCGGGATCTTCCAGTTCGTCTTCGCGTTCCTGTTCGCAGCCGGGCTCAGCATGCCGAAGTTCCGGGCTGCCAAGTTTTATCGGACGATGATCTTTTTCCCCTCGTTCGTCAGCGCCGTGGGCGTAGCAATCCTCTGGCAGCGGGTCTGCGACGCGCGCTATGGCCTGGCCAACGGCGTGATCGAAGGCGCCGCCAACGCCGTCTCGCACGTCATCAGCTATGTCCACCCGATACACCTGGCGGTCGCGCCGATCGAATGGCTCGGCAGCGACAACATGTTCAACTCGATTATCGCCGCGGGCATCTGGTCGGGCGTGGGCAGCCAGATGATCCTGCTGGTGGCAGCCATCCAGCGAATCCCGCCGACGTACTATGAGGCGGCCCGCGTGGACGGCGCGAACGAGCGACATGTGTTCAGTCATATCACGATCCCAATGATCCGCGAAGTAATTCTGATCACGCTGACGCTGTGGGTGATCGGCGCCTTGAAGGTCTTCGGCCTGGTGCAGGCCATGGCGATCCAACTGGACGAGAAGACCAGTGTCGTGAGTGTTCGCCAGTACGAGCTGGCGTTCTCCAATCGCGACAACATCTACCAGATGGGCTACGCCACCGCGATGGCCGTAGTGCTGCTGGTGCTTATCGTCGTGTTCGCACTAGGGTTGCGATTGCTGCGGAGTGAGGATGAACTGGAATTCTGACATCCTGGCGGCGGTGCCGCAGAAGATGATCCAGATCGCCAACCCGTTCTGGTACATCGCGTGGTTCACCGTCGGCGTAGTAATCCTGGTGGCGTGGGACCGCACGCGGCTCAAGGCGCTCTACGCGATCAAGACAGGCTGGGTGGGCTTCTCGATCTTCGCGATGCTATGGGTGATCATCAGCAGCATGGGCACCAGCAAGGACTTCGTGCAGAGCCCCGAGAAGGCCCTCACGCAGTTCTTCGATTACCATAATCCGATAACATTCGGCGCCTTGCTGGCGTGCGCTGCCTGCCTGGCGGGGATCCTCATACTGGCAGTACTCCTGGCCCGCCATCCGCAGATGAGCCCGCCGCGCAAGTACACGATCTTCGCAGGCCAGACCACGCTGGGCGCCGCCGGCCTGCTAGCCCTGCTGGCCGGGGCGCACCTCAACGGCTTTAGCCACTGGTACGAGAACTACGTCCGCGCCTGGACGATCGCCCGGATGGGCGAGTACATGCTCAACAGCGTGATGATCAGCGTGGGCAGCGTGGGCCTGATCATCCTGTGCTCGGCGATGGCGACGTACGCCCTCACGAAGCTGGAGTTCCCCGGGCGTGACGGCATCCTGTATCTGTTCGTGGCGGCGATGGCAATTCCGGCGCAACTGATTCTGGTGCCACTGTTTCTGATGCTGCGCCACTGGCACATCCAGACACTGGACTTCTCGTTCATGGACAGTCGATTCGGGCTGATCATCATCTACACGGCCCTGTCGCTGCCGTTCACGATCTTCCTGCTGACGGGCTTCTTCCGGTCGCTGCCGACGGAACTGGCTGAGGCGGCCGCGATCGACGGCTGTAGCGAGTTCCGGACCTTCAGCCAGATCTACTTCCCGCTGGCGGCACCGGGACTGACGACAGCGGCGATCTTCAATTTCATCGGCATCTGGAACGAGTACAACTTCGCGCTGGTGTTTATCACCAATCCGCAGATCAAGACCCTGCCGGTGGGGCTATACTACCTGGTGGTCACGCAGCAGTACGCCGCCGAGTGGCCGGCGCTGTTTGCCGGGATCGTAATCCTGTTCGTACCGACGTTCCTGATCTTCCTGATCCTTCAGAAGCAGATCATCGCGGGCCTGACGCTGGGCGGCGTGAAGGGTTAGACACGGCGGGCGCACCCGAGAAATGGACATATCAAGAGGGAGCACACATGGCAACCACCGCAAAGGCATTACTGGTGAATCTCGTAAATGAGACGTTCAGCAAGTGGCCGCTGGGTCCGCTGCCGGCGGACTACACCCCACGGGGCGAGTACATGTGCCAGGACACCGTACCGCGGGCAGACGGTTGGCACGACCCGATCAACAGGACGGGCCATCGCGGCAAGCCGCAGCTGAGCGTCTGGGAGGTACAGCAGGTGGCGGGCAAGAAGGCCCTTGTCCAGACGTGCGACGCACACCACGACCCATTCCTGGTAGCAACCGGCCGGCGGAACTGGCGGGCCGCGCAGGCGGAAGTAAGGTTTTCGCCGAGGACGGAAAAGCCCTGCGGCTTGCTCATCGGGTACCGACATGCGCGGTCGTTCTTCGCGGTGGTCGTGCTGGGCACGGCCCAGGAGAGGCGGCTGCAGGTGATCCAGTACTCGCAAGATCAACGGGACGTGCTGGTGGATCTGCCGGCCAGGATGGCGGAGAAGATATGGCTCGGAGCCAACTACAAGCCAGGGCAGATCGAGGTGACTTGCCAGGGCAAACCCGTGGCGAAGGTCGAGGCAGCGGGCCTGCAGCCCGGCGGGGTGGGCCTGCTGGCGGACGGCCCATGCACGTTCCTCAAGGTAACGGTCAAGGCAACGCCAGCAGAGAAGAGACGGATCGAGGCGGCGCAGAAAAAGGCCGCGGCCAACCTGATCAAGGTGCAGAAGCAATATCCGCAGCCTGAAATACGGGTCGATATTTCGATCGCTGGCATCGCGGCGGGCAGGCAGATCCGGTTCGCGGATCTGAACGGCGATGGGAAGGACGAGATCCTGCTGGCGATGCCGGCTGTTGTGCAGGGCGGAAAGTGGCGGTACCACGCAATCGCATGCCTGACGGCGATCGACCTGCAAGGCAACGTCCTCTGGCAGATCGGCGAGCCGACAAAAGAGCCGCTTACCATCACGCAGGACCTGCCCTTTCAGGCGGCGGACATGGACGGTGACGGACAGGTCGAGGTGCTGGCAGTCTTTGGCGACCAGATCCACATCATCGACGGCAGGACGGGGCGGATCAAGAAGACGGCTCAGACGCCCGTGCCACCACAGATGCCGGACTTCTGGGACGAGATCAGCCAGTACTGGGGCGATGGCCATGGCGACGATCTGCCGCGACTGATCCCCGACGCCGTGCGACTGTGCAACCTGACAGGCAAGGGACCGTACGGCGACTTTCTCATGAAGGATCGCTATCACAATGTCTGGGCGTGCGACGGGGCGACGCTCCAGCCGCTGTGGATGCACCAGTGCGTGGTGGGCCACTTCCCCTTTACCAGCGACATCAACGGTGACGGGCGCGATGAGTGCATGCTGGGCTACTCGCGCGTCGACAGCAAGGGCAACCTTTTCGGGCGACTCGTGCTGACGGATCATCCGGACGCGTGCTTCTGGCTGAAGATGTCCAACGGGATGATGCGCGAATTTCACCCGGCCGGCGAGGCGGGACTGGTTATCCACGAGCCGGGCGGTTTTTTCGCCACGCGGCACCTGGGGCACGTGCAGCATTTGTGCGTGGCGGACTTCGACAAGCGGCGCCCAGGCCTGGAGATCCTCACGGTCATGTACTGGGGCGAGCCAGGGATCGTCTACCTGTGCGACCTCGACGGACGAGTGATCCGCGACATGGAGTGCCTGGGGCTGGGCTCGATCTGCCAGCCGACCAATTGGACCGGCGACGGGCAGGAGTTAATCCTGCTGACCAGCGATGCGGCCAAGGGAGGGCTGTACGACGCGGACTTCCAACGGGTGGTGGCGCTGCCGAGCAAGGGCCGGCCGACCTTCTGCTGCGAGGCGCGCGACGTGCTGGGCCTGGGGGTCGACCAGATCGTAACCTGGGACCACGAACGCCTGCAGATCTGGGCGCCGGATCGGCTGCCGGGCGGCGACGGCAAGCGCTATAACCCGGATCGGCCACACGTGAACCAAAGCAATTACATGGCGTACTACTCGCTGCCGAAGTGGGAATGACGGCGAGTCACAGAGGCTTGAGGCAGAGACCCGCAAACCAGAGGCATTCCAATGAAGGCGCTCCAGGCGCATGAGCCGGGTCGGCTTGCAGTCATTGACGTTGCCGAGCCGCAGCCAAAGCGAGACGAAGCAATCGTCGAAGTCCACTACGTCGGCGTGTGCGGCACGGACATGCACGCCTACAAGGGCAGCCACCCCTTCATGACCTACCCTCGCGTGCTGGGACACGAGTTGAGCGGCATCCTGCTGCAAGCCCCACACGCGGCACCACTGCCAGGCGGACTGAAGGCCGGCGATCGAATCGTGATCGAGCCATACATCCACTGCGGCGACTGTCACATGTGCCGAGCCGGGCGACCCAACGCGTGTCTGCAGCTCAAGGTGCTCGGCGTGCACGTCGACGGTGGCATGACCAAACGCATCGCCATCCGTGCCGACCTGCTGCACCGCGTGCCGGAAGGCTTGAGCCTGCGCGACGCGGCGCTGGCGGAACCGCTGGGCATCGGCTTCCATGCGGTCAATCGAGGCCAGATCGAGAGAGGTCAGAGGGTCTTCGTCATCGGCAGCGGCACGATCGGCCGAGCCGTACTGGCGGGGGCGAAGCAGGCGGGCGCATCAGTCGCGATCAGCGAGCTGATCGAGCAACGGATCGACGCGGCACGGAGACTCGGGGCGGACCTGGCACTCGATGCGCGCGACGCCGCGAGGATGCGGAAGGCTCTGCTGGAGTGGACGGACGGGAAAGGCCCGGACGTCGTGGTCGAGGCTGTCGGCATTCCCGAGACGATCCAGCAGGCGTTCGATCTGGTCCGGCCTGGCGGGGCTGTCGTGTTGGTCGGCATGACAAACGCCCCGGTACCGCTTATCACCAGGCCGATCATGGCGAAGGAGCTCAATGTATACGCATCACGCAACAGCACGGGGGTGCTGGACAGATTGCTGGCAGCGCTGGCTGCGCGGCAGATCGATGTCGAGTCGTTTGTCAGCCACGAGATCGATCTTGCGGAGGCGATGCGGGTGATCCCGGATATGTGTGAGAATCCGCAGCGCTATTTGAAGGTGCTCGTGAGGGTATAGACCCCCACTTCAGCCCAGCATGCCAGCAAACGGCGTAAGCGGGTCGCCCACCCACGGACAATGGCCCGAGCCCTGAAGCACTTCCCCATACTACCAGGCGAGGTGCTGCTCAATTATGCAGCGGCTGCACCCGGCGTATAGACGGTGGCGCGGCCTCGGCCGGTTCCTGCTGCCCCCGGAGCAGCTTGCGATCCTGGCGCCACCAATGCTGCAGAATCGCGTCGAAGGCCGGCGGCTCGGAGGCGAACGACCACTCTTTAAAGACATCGGCGTCGGAGCTGCGCGGGCTGCGCGACGGCAGATCGATCAGCGTCCGCAGCGGCATGAGCACCGCATCGCCGATGACGAAGCCTTCGCCCGGCGCGAGGATCGGCAGCATGTTGACCATTGCGGCGAACTGGTCGCTGACGACCTTGGTGACGTAGTGCTGATCATCGGGGTTGCTCAGCCGCATGACGATCATGTTGTTGCACTGGCTGAGCACCGTCTGAGACAGTTCGCTGGGGCGCTGCGAGACGATCATGGCCGACACGCCGTACTTGCGGCCCTCCTTGGCGACGCGCTCCACCGCGGTACGGGCGAAGGAGAAGGCCCCGGCCGTGCGCGGGATATAGTTGTGCGCCTCCTCGTAGACCAGCACGATGGGCTTGCGCTGCTCGGGCGGGGTCCAGAAGTTGAAGTCGAACAGCAGTCGGGTGAGCACCGCGACCGTCACGTCGATCATGTCAAACGGGACGCCCGAGAGGTCGACGATCGTCAGGTTCGTGCGTTTGGTCAGCCGGCCCGTGAGCAGCCGCAGCAGGTGCGAAAGGACACCGGAGTACTCGGCCGGGTTCATGTCTGGACGCAGGGCATTATTGAAGCACTGGCTGTTCGCGGCCTGCTTGACCGGGCGGAGCAGGAAGTCGTAGCGGTGGTCGTTAAGCCGGGTCTCAATGGCGTTGACCAGGCCGAGCAGTTTGCCGAAGTACAGCGGATGCGGAATCTCGCCTTCGGCCTGGCCGCGGTTGAAGTCGCAGCGCTGCTCCCAGAGCAGGTCATGCTGCTCCTTGGGGGCCTTAGAGCGCAGGGCAAGTTTTGCCAGGGCCAGGTGATCGCTGTTGACGATGTAACGGGCCTCGTTGAAGTTCTGTGACGCCTGCAGCAGGCGGGTCAGGTCGAAGTAGACCGGCGAGTCGACCGAGAAGACACTCGAGAGGCCGAGTTGCTCGGCCGCCGGGCTCTTAAGCCGCTGCAGCGCGGTCTTGAGAAACGAGATCTGGCTGGAGATATGGAGAGGGTTATTCTTATCGACCAGCAGGGCCTCGAGTTCCTCGTACTTGAGCAGCCAGTACGGCAGGATGAGGTCCTGCTCGCCGAGGTAGGTGACGTTCTCGTTGAGCTGGCCGTTGTCATCGGAGAAAGCCGCCGAGTACTCACCGTGCAAATCGAACAGCACGATCTGGGACTCAGGCAGCTTGAGCGCTTCCTGGATTACTTTGGCGGTCGTGCAGCTCTTGCCGGAGCCGCTGTTGCCCAGGATGGCGGCGTGCTTGCTGAAGAACTCCTTGCCCAGCACGTGGACCTGGAAGTCGGGGTTCATCGCGAAGCAGCCGAGGTTGAAGGCCTTGCGGGGCCGGCCCGCCTCGGTCGCTCCGTCGGCCATCGTGCCAAAGATCGCCTGGAAGTCTTCGTGGACGGCAATGTGGACTTCGTCGCCAATGGTCGGGTAGCGCCGCACGCCCCGGATGAAACGATCCTGGCAGATCGCCCCGAGCAGTTGCACGTCCAGGAGGTTCTGCGGCTTGATATCGGTGACGACGACGTCCTCGCGGCCGACGCCGGTAATGAAGCCCACCAGCCGCTCACCACCTTCCATCGGGATGATGACGTAGCTGCCGAGCTGGCCGATACGGTACTTGACCCCGTTGTGTTCGATCGCGCCGTGGCCCGTCGTCAGCAGCGCCGTGAGCGCGCCACCGTTAACCTTGCAGACGTAACCGATCTTCATCTGTACATCGGACATCAACGTAACTCCTGTCGCCATGTGTGGGCCGGCGACGGACTGACGGAGAGACGCGGGCACACGGTGGCCGCATGACATCTACAGGAGTCATCGAATAGAACGGCGGGTCGGTCAAGCTATATGACCGAGCGATCGGATATCGGACGTGGCAGGTTCCGCCTGGGGCGTATAGAAAAACCGATGCCTCCGGTCCAGGAGGCATCGGCTAGAAGTTCGAACGGTCTATTGTCGGTCGGCAGGACCGTTGGCGCGGCCTTACGCCGCGGCAACCTTCAGGTGCTGCCTGGCGATCTCGACGATCTTGTCGAAGGCGGCCGGCTCATGGATGGCCAGTTCCGAAAGCATCTTGCGGTTGACCAAGCACTGGGCCTTCTTCAGGCCGCCCATGAACTGGCTGTAGGTCATCCCTCGCATTTCGGTGGCGGCGCTGATGCGGGAGATCCACATCGCCCGCATATCGCGTTTGAGGAGCCGGCGATGCCGGTAGGCGTATACGCCGGCACGGCGAACGGCTTCCTTGGCGACGCGGAACTGGATCGACCGCTGCCCATAGTAGCCGCTGGCCGCCTTGAGTGTCTTCTTGTGACGCTGACGTCTTGCTGCACCGACTTTTGCACGTGGCATGACTCAAACCTCTGGGGCGTGACTAATCCAGCCCCTGCTTATCTGGTGTTTTCCAGCCGCTCTGGTGTTTTCCAGCCGCTTACAGTTCCTGGAGCATCCGCTTGAAGGTATAGGCGTAGCGGCCCTTGATGACGAGCGAGCCGCGTAGTCGCCGGCAATGCTTTCCGCTCTTGCTGCTGAGCAGGTGGCTGTGGCCGGACTTGCGGGCCTTGACCTTGCCAGTGGCAGTGACCTTCACCCGCTTCTGCAACGCTTTTGACCTCTTCATCTTCGGCATCGTACACTACCTCGGGCCTGACAGAATAAACGAAACGAAGACCCGTATGATAGCCAACCCCGGACCTGTTAGCAAGTCCTAACAGGATCCGGATTGCGGCTGAATCATCTGCGGGTCCGCCCAGGGTCTGCGGTTGCCTGGGACCAGCAATGGCGACTAGGCCTGGCCACCGAGGCCAGCAGACGGCTGCACCGGGGCCGGGTCCGGACTCGCAGGTACCGGGGCCGGGGCAACCGGCTGGACCGGCTGCTGCGGCGGCTGGGCCACCGGGGCCGGGGCCGCGGGCTTATCAGGCTTCACGATACTGGGGGCCTTGCCGGGGACGATCACCATCGTAATGCGACGGCCTTCCGCACGAGCGGCTCGCTCGATATGGCTGCAGTCGGCCAAGCCATCGGCGATCTGGCGCATGCTGGCCAGGGCCATATCGGTGTGGAACCGTTCACGACCCCGCATCATCATAGTGAACTGGACCCGGTCGCCTCGCTTGAGGAACTCCCTGGCCTTCTTGATCTTGACCTCGAGGTCGTGATCATCGGTATTGGGCCGCAGGCGAAGTTCCTTGAGCTGCTGCTCATGCACGTGCTTCTTCTGCTTCTTGTTCTGGCGGTACTTCTGCTTGCCGAAATCCATGATCCGGCAAACTGGCGGACGCTCCGTCGGAGCCACTTCCACCAGGTCCATCTCCACCTCGCGGGCCATGCGCAGGGCCTCCAGGGTGGCGACCACGCCGACCTGAGTGCCCTCGTGATCGATCAAGCGGACTTGCGGCACACGAATCCGCTCATTGATTCTGATAGGTTGTTCGATAGCGATGTTCGCACACTCCTTGTCTATTGTTCGATCCGACCCGCCCACCGCCCTGCCAGTGCACCCTTGCACCGGTCTAGCCAGGCACGGAGTCGTTCGGGTCGTCCGATAACCCTACGGGTTAGCACCTTGCGGCAGAACCGGATCCCCCATCAGGCAATGCTGCGTTGACGGATCTGGACCAGGCACTGCTCGATAAACTGCTCGGTCGGCACGGCCACTTTCTGCTCTTGGCCACGCTGGCGAACATTGACCGTCCCGGCAGCCGCCTCCTGTTCGCCGACCACCAGTATATAGGAAACCTTCTCAATCGCAGCGGAACGAATCTTGGCACCGATCTTTTCCGCGCTGGTATCCAGGCTCACCCGGATCCCGGCGTCGTGCAGATGATTGTACACCCGCTCGGCATACTCGTTCGACTTTTCGCTGATCGTCGTCACCCGCACCTGCTCGGGGGCTAGCCACAGCGGGAACGCCCCGGCGAAATGCTCTATTAAGAGCCCCACGAACCGCTCCATCGAGCCGAACGGCGCCCGGTGGATCATCACCGGCCGGTGCGGCGCATTGTCCGCGCCGATGTACTCCAGGCCGAACCGCTCCGGCAGGTTATAGTCCACCTGGACGGTGCCCAACTGCCACTCCCGGCCAATACAGTCCTTGACCACGAAGTCGATCTTGGGGCCGTAAAAGGCGGCCTCGCCCTTTTCGGCGGTAAAGGGCACGCCGAGGCCCTCGGCGGCTTGACGACACGCGGCCTCGGCCTTTTCCCAGCGCTCGGGCGAACCGACGTACTTGTCGCTCTCGGGATCTCGCAGGCCGACCCGGACGCGGTAATCCTTCATGCCCAAGGTATTGAGAACGATCTTGACCAGCTCCAGGCAACCGGCCACCTCGGCAGCCACCTGCTCTTCGGTGCAGAACAGGTGGGCATCGTC
>JANYLN010000195.1 GCA_025357795.1 Planctomycetota bacterium | reverse complement strand
TACCGGCTCAGCCCAGTACCCAGCCAGCGGCAAGTCGGGTGGCAACGTCCAGACCTGTGCAGGCACACAAGGTCGAGGCCATTGAATATGACTTCGGCAAGGCCTGGGCGGGCGATGCGGTTACGCACACCTTCGAAGTCGCCAACCCCTCCGACCGCGTGCTGGGCATCCGCAGCGTCAACACGACCTGCGGATGCAACTCGCCGACGGCACCAAGGCTATGGTGACCAAGGTGGAGACATCCAACCCGGCCATTGGGGCGTCCCTGGAGACGACCCCGGCCAGCCAATCAAGGCAGCAGATCCACGTGACCATCCCCAAGGGGACGCAGCTGCCGGCTGATGGCGAGACCCTGACGGTCCGCACGGATGACATTGAGTTCCCTACGCTCACCTGCCAGATCCGGGCGTTCAGCATCGGTCGGGCTGGTACCTCTCGCCCTGCTGCCACGTAACCCACCAGCCATTTTCTGGAAGGCGTTCCGTCCATTGGGACTCGGCCGCCCGAGAACCGGGCAAATAGGGTTGCTCGGGCCTGGCGAATTCACTAAGTGTAAGTGCAAAAAGAACACGCCGCAGGGGGCGGTGCCTGCGGCGTGTGGTTGGGTCTATTGGGGTCGCGTCAGGGGCGCGGCTGGTTGCGTGTCGGCTTACGGGACGGGCTGGCTTGCGCCCCAGTTCTCGGCCATGCCCAGCAGGTCGACCACGTCGACCGAGCCGTCCTTGTTGAAGTCGGCCCAACTGTCGTAATTGTCATCGCCGGCGGCTGAGCCCCAGGTTGCGGCCATGCGGAGCAGGTCGACCACGTCCACGCTGCCGTCGCCGTTGATGTCACCGGTCAGGAAGAGCGTTTCGAGTTGGGCCTGCAGGTCGGCCTGCATGGCGTAGATTTTGTTCTCGTCGGCGCCGGCGAAGTAATAGCCCCAGGTCACGGCGGCGCCCGTCTTGTCGGCGTACTTGCTGGCCAGCGAGTCGCGGACGCGCGGGCGGTTGACGCTGTTAGCGTTGGTGGCGGCCCACTTGTTGAGCAGTTCGATGATCTGCTGGACATGGCGGATGGCCTTGACGCGGATGCTGACCAGGCAGCCTTCGTAGACGCCGAAGCCGGGCACGCCGTTGCCGGAGTAGATCAGTGCCAGGTCGTTGGCGGTGGTCCAGCTGGTCTGGAAGCAGCTGTACCACGGGACGCCACCGTCGAAGCCCTGGCACCAGTGCTGCAGTAACCGCTGGGCGAGCGGAGTGCTGGTGTCGGTGATGTTCGTGCCGTCGCCGTAGAAGGCCCAGCCTTCCTGCTTGTCGGCGTCGAAGAAGTACTTGCGGTATTCCTTGTTGGGCCAATGCCAGTTGGCGGTGCCGGAGGCCGTGACCTGCCAGTTGATGCGGTTGGTGAGTTGGCCCCAATTTTGGCCCCAGCGATCGGAAATGTCGATGCGGAAGTGCCACTTGATCTCTGGGGTGTTGGCGATGGCCTGGCCATCACGCCAGAGTTTGTTGAAATAGCCGGTAGCTCGGAAATCGTCGCCCGTCTCGCACTCCTCGAGGATCCAGAGGGCGTTGGTATTGGTAAAGCTGTACTTGTTGTTCAGGAAGCACTGGAAGTTGGTCTGGGTCCAGCCATTGGCCTTGGCGTGGTCGCACCAGTCCTTGAAGACGTTGGTGACGCTGGTGGTGTAGCCGATGCTGAATGCGGGGTAGACGTCCGGGGCGTTCGTGAAGAAGTAGGGCGGGTCGTTATCGATCTTGCTGTTCCAGTATGCACCGCCCTTACCCGGAGCGGGGGCATCGAAGCCGTAGTTCGCGTCGGTTATTGAGGTCGGCCAGCCCTCGAAGAACGGGGTGTAGAACGTGGCGACCGGGGTATTCTCGCCAGGGCCGTAATACGGGCTGGCAGGGTTGAGCCGCGAGAAGCCCAGCAGCGAGGGGTCATACTTTTCCGGGGTCATGTTGCCATACTTGGCCAGCGGGACGTTGGTCTGGAAGACCTGGTTGTACTTGCGATCGACCAAGCTCCAGTCGTAGGTGTGGCGGGTGGCGCCGGTGCCGAAGAGCGTGGGGGCGCGGTCGGTGTTGGAGGGCAGGCCGCCCCAGCCGTAGGGCAGGACGTTTGGCGAGGCTCGGTGCTTGTGTAGGGTCTGGAAGTATCGCAGCACGGTGTTCTTGTAGCTCAGGCTGGTGCCGAAGTCCCAGTCGAAGAATTTCTGGGTCGGGTCGTATGTGCCGCTGGAGTAACCGTTGTAGTCGACCAGGAAGGTGCAGTTGTCCGGGATGGTCACGGGGCTGACGCGGACCTTAAGGTTGATGGTCACAGGGCTGGCCAGTTCCGTGGCTGTGACGGTGATGGTGGCCTTGTAGTCACCGGGCTCGACATCGGTGGGGTTGCTGGGCGTGCCGGTGTACTTGGGGACGTAGAGGTCCATCCAGACGGACTGATTGACGCCGCTGGGGTTGTGGTTGGTGTCGGGGATGTTGAAGGTGGTCGGGAACGGGGAGAACAGCGGGATCGCGACCTCGGGATAGCGGGTGATACCGCTGGTGACGTAGTGCAGTTGGTACAGCTCGACGTAGGGGCTGGCCGGGATGAGCAGGCCGTTGGGGGCCGCCAGGTCGCTGACGACGACGTGGACGTTGCTGAGGTTGGTACCGAGGCGCTGCAAGATCAGCTGGCAGCCTACGATCTCGTTACGGCTGGCCTGCAGGGAGATCGTGTTGGTGCCGGCATCCCAGACGGCGTTGGCCTTCTTGTAATCGTCGGCGCCGGTGCTGGTGTAACCATCCTCGATGCGGTTGCCGGTGGCGGGGTTGATCTTGGCGAATTCGGAGGCTGCCCAGTAGTTCAGGACGCTGGGGACAGTCTTGACGGTCTTGCCAGCGGGGTTGGGGGTGGTGAACAGGCCGGTTGCGAGCGTCGGCGTGGCGATATCGGCGGGGACGCTGATGCTCGTGGAGACGACCGGGCCGGTGTTGCCGGCTGCGTCATAGGGCTGGACCCAGACGTAGTAGGTCATGCCGGGGACGATATTGGTGGCTTCCAGCAAGATGCTCTGCGACGTGCCAGGGGCCTTGGGGCGGGGGATGCGCCAGCGCGGCAGCGTGTAGGCCGAGGCGAAGTTGTTGTTGGGGTAGTACTTAACGTTGTAGCCGAAGGCGGTGGCGGCTTCGGAATCGGTCGGGGCGTTGAAGGTGATGACGATTTTGCGGTTTTCAAGGCCGGCGGCGGCTGTCAGGTTGGTCACGGCGCCTGGGGGATTGGTATCGGTGGTCGTAGCGAACTTGATGTAGAGCTTGGGCTGGACCGCGGCGGAATGGTCCTTGGTGTAGATGTAGGGGTTGCCTGCGATGTTCAGATGGCCGCGAGGGTCCGCGACGGACAGGCCGTAGCTGTCCAGCGTCATCGACTGGATCAGGGCCGGGTCGAGTTTCATGGCGATCCAGACCTGGGAGCCGACGGTGTAGGTCTTGAAGGTGTCGTGGGCGAGGTAGCCGTAGCTGACGAGGGTGCCGTAGTTGCCGAAGGTGGTGGTGGTGAAGTCGCTGTTCTTGAAGGTGTACTCGATGGTAGGCGACCAGCCCTTGTAGCGGTACGACGAGCCGGTGGCGCTATTCTCGCTCCAGTCAGAGTTTATGGTGGAAGCGACGAGGGAGAAGATCGGGTCGGTGCTGGCCTTGGCCAGATGCAGTTCGGCTTCCTGGACGGTCTTGCCCTTGTGGGTGCTGAGGTCCCACTTGAAAGCGGCAACGTATTGATGGGACTTGATCCTGGCAATGTTGGAGGCACCAAACTTGGTGGCCCAGCCGACCTGGTCGTCAGGGCCGTTGGTGGTGTCGAAGTAGGTGTCTGCGGTGTCGAGGGCGACTGTAATGGTTGGATCGGCGACTGGATCGAGCCAGCCGAATGCGGACAGTGGAAGTACCGATAATAGCAATGCTGCCAGCGGCACAACGTTGCGCCACGC
>JANYLN010000173.1 GCA_025357795.1 Planctomycetota bacterium | reverse complement strand
CGGCGAGTACCTGGAACGCGCCAAGTAACAGCATGCGAACGGTTTGCGGCCGTTGCCGCCTCCCGAGAATACAACTGCCCGCTGGGCGCTAGCCCAGCGGGCAGTTGTATTCTCGGTATGCAGGTATTCTCCGGCGGATCGCTCTCTAGCGTTTGGGCCCGGTGGTCCCCTGCGCGTTCGGGCCGTTGCCGGAGTTCATGACCTCGTGGATCTGCTTGACGGCGATCAGGAATCGGTCTTCGGCCACCTTCACTGCCTGGCGAACCTCGTCCTGCAGCGCGGACGGCGCCTCCAGGATCACCCGGCCGCCCAACTCCTTGAGGCTGGCGACGGCATTGCCCCTGATCATCTGGTACACGCCAACCTCCGGATCGGAGTACGACGGCGCGAAGCCCTGCTCCTCCATTGTCGCCATGAGCATCTGCACGAACTGCCGGGCGATTGTTATCGGCATTTCGACGACGATGGGCCGCTCGGTCTCCAGAGGCTGTTCGGATGGCCAGGCGGTCATGCCCCGCCTGCCGGGGCGGCCCTTGAACAGCGATACGAGGCCGATGGGTGCGATCACGGTGGTGACCAGCGTCATCATGATCGATACGCCGAAGATGTCCTGCTCGATCAGCCGGGAGGAAAGCCCCACACCTGCGATGATGAGAGCCACCTCGCCTCGCGGGAGCATGCCCACGCCAATGCGGGCGGCCCCGCGAAAGTTGAACCAGCCCAGGGCCGGCAGGCCGCAGCCGATCACCTTGCTCAAACACGCCAACAGAGTGATTACCGCGCCGAACATCAGAGCCTGCTTCATCGCCCCAAAGTTCACAAGCATGCCCATGGCAGCGAAGAACACTGGCACGATGAAATCGTTCACACCGACCAGGTCTTCGCGAAGCTTGTGTGCCATCTTCGTGCGTGACAGCCCCAAGCCGACCGAATAGGCTCCGATAATAAACGCCAGGCCGAACATCTCGGCGATTCCCGCGCCCAGGAACGCCAGCGCCAGGGCCAAGCCCACTCGTGCACCGGCGTACTTCACACCTTCGATGAGTCGCTCGAGCACCGGCGCAAACACGAGCACGATCGCTGTAATCCCGATCCAGACCCCCAGGGCCTTGCCAGTGGTGAGCAGGATGCTGGCTGTGTCGATGGACGTGCCGGCGCGCTCGGCCTTGACGATGCCCATGACAATCGCCAGGACCAGGATGCCCAGCACGTCATCGACCACGGCAGCGCCCAGGATCGTCACGCCCTCGGGCGTGTCCAACCGGCGAATGTCGCTGAGCACGCGGGCGGTGATGCCCACGCTGGTGGCAACCATGATCGCGCCCATGAACATCGCGGAGGGCGACCAGAACGTCGCCCCCTCGACGAACTTCGTCACGGTCCAGGCGCCCAGGATGTACGGCACGACCACGCCGCCGACCGCGCAGACCGATGCCGGTCCGAGATTTGCCATGAACTGCTTGAGGTCCGTGTGCAGTCCGGTAACAAACAGCAGCACGATGCTTGCAAGGACCGCGATCGTCCAGAGCACGTCACTCAGGGGCCAGTCCGTAAGTCCCACCGGCGGCGGAAACAGCGGGTACCAATGCCCCGCCAGGTACACCTGCAGCACACTACCCAGCAGGTATGGACCGATAAGAATGCCTCCGGCCAGTTCGCCCAGTACGCCGGGGATCTTGAGCATCTCGAAGATCCAACCGCCGACCTTCGCGATCGCCAGGATGAGGGCCAGCTGCAGCACGATCATCAGGATCTTTTCGGTCCGTTCCTCGCCGAATTCGGCGAAGTTAGGCGTGAGCCGTGCCGCGTTGTCCGCCGCAGGTGCTGCGCCGTGCGTAACGGCCGCATTTCCCGCATGCGACTCGACCGCTGGGTGCTGCGCCATGAGATTTGGCACCACGCCCAAGGCGACTAGAAGGATCGCCAGCGCAGCCATCCATACCCACGGATATCTGGACTGCCGACGCACCAGTATGCTCTGAAGCCAGCGATTCACCGATCTCACCTCGCACATTCAGACCTGCTCGACCGGGTGTCTGCAACTGGCCACGAAACCCGTCGTCAGGAAGGGCGTCAGGATATCGGGTTTAGCAAGCCAAGCCAACAGCGGAGGCGCCCCTACTGACAAGATATCCGACGCGACGAATCCGCATAGAAACACTCGATGGCTGTCTCTTGCTCCGTGCCTGGCTGAACATGACCCAGGGCCTCGCTGAGCGAGGCTGATGTACGCCCCCCAGTCGCCAATGCGGATGCGGTCGGGATTCGGCCCGTGAGTACCACCTGTTCATGCTCTTACTCACGGGTTGGCGAGGGATTGACGAACACCCAGTAGACCGCGTGCCGCAGGGCCGGGATGGTCTTGCCGTCCCGCTCGACGTTGCCGGCGTCGATCGCTGCCATGATCCCCCACCAGCCCGATTCGGGGAGGTTGAACGTGGCTATTCCGTTCGCATCGGTCTTGATCTCGCGGGTGATGTACTCGTCAGGCGGCAACTTGTCCTCGGTCAGGGGGTTATCGTTGTACTTCTCGACTTCGACCATTACGCCAGCCGCAGGTTTGCCGTCCTTGAGCACCTGCACAGTAAAGACCGTACCGCCCAGCAGGCCGTATGGCCTGGTCAGCGGCACGATCTCGGCCGGGAGGTTCAGCACGCGGTCCCAGCCCTTTTGCGCCTTGGCATGCACGACAGTTTTGACGAAGGCCTGATGTTGTACGGCGTCTTCGATCGCAGGGCTGCTGACGACCGCCAGGACGTAATCCCCTCGCTGAGCGGTCTTTAGGGTTGCCTGCCAAGTAGTGAACGTCTTGCCTTCCTGTCCCTTCATGCTGGATTCGGTGACTGTGGGGAGCAGATCCTGCCTATCGCCTTCGGGAGAGACGGCGATGAACTGCTGCGGTCTGGCGGCGTGGGTGAGGATGTGTTCGAAGGGGTGGCCTAGCCAGTATGTGATGTCCGTTGAACCCCGTGCCTGCACGTTAACCTTTTGCGGCATAAGCACATGGAAATGGGCATGTGCCATGGAGGCCACTACAGCCAGGATCGCAAACACGGCGAGCATGGGACGGTCCAGCCGAGTCATGAACAATCTCCTTGTCGCAAGCCGAAGGGTTGGAGGTGTTTGGCACCTAGGGCGGCAATAGTAGCACGATCGCACTAATCGTGCTACTGCTGCGTCACAAAAGAACCGCGAACGTTGCCAAGTTGCGTATGTGCCGAGGGTTGTCATCTGTAAAAGGCATCGCCGACCAGCCGAGCGGGCGTATAAGCCGGATTTTGTGCCTGTCGCTTTGACCCGACAGGTGGCGATCATTCATCTAGTCCGGCTGTTGCCAGCCGGCTCAAGCACCCTACCCGTCGCTATGGTGACGGTCCGGGCCGGACCGTACTCGACGTAAGTCGAGACTCGCGACCTATTTGGGC
>JANYLN010000169.1 GCA_025357795.1 Planctomycetota bacterium | reverse complement strand
CTTGGCTCGTGCGGGCTGGCGCCGGTGGCGCTAGTCGATGAGAAGGTGTACGGCCGGGTGGGGCCCGAGGCCCTGGTCAAACGGCTGGAAGTACTTCGCGAACTCGACCATGCAGGTGTCATCGTCGACGACGATCATGCCCCCCGAGCCCATCACCGCCCCGGCATCCTGCAGGCTGTCGAAATCGACCGGCGTATTCAAGCAACTGGCCGGCAGGCACCCTCCCAGCGGCCCTCCCGTCTGCACAGCCTTGAACTGCTTGCCCTTGGGCACGCCGCCGCCCACGTCAAACACAATATCGCCCAGCGAGATGCCCATGGGCACCTCAATCAGACCGGTGTTGTTGATCTTGCCGGTCAGGGCGAAGATCGCCGTGCCGGGGCTCTTCGGGCTGCCGATCGAACTGAACCACTTCGCCCCCTTGCGAATGATCTGAGGCGTCATGGCGTAACTTTTCACGTTGTTGATATTGGTCGGCTTGCCCCACAGCCCCGAAACCGCCGGGAAAGGCGGCCGCGGCCTCGGCTCGCCGCGACGCCCCTCGATCGAGGCAATGAGAGCCGTCTCCTCGCCGCAGACAAACGCCCCGGCGCCTTCTTTCAGTTTGATATCAAAGGAAAAGTCGCTGCCGAGGATCCGCTCGCCCAGCAGACCGTGCTCCTGCGCCTGGGCCATCGCGTTCAGCAACCGCGCAATCGCCAACGGGTACTCCTCGCGGCAGTAGATGTACCCTTCCGACGCACCGATCGCATACGCCGCGATCGTCATGCCTTCGATCACCGAGTGCGGGTCCGACTCCAGGATCGACCGGTCCATGAACGCGCCCGGGTCGCCCTCATCGGCGTTGCAGATGACGTACTTGGGGCTGCCCTGCGCCTTGCGGCAGAACTCCCACTTCGCCCCCGTCAGGAACCCCGCCCCGCCCCGCCCACGCAAGCCTGATTCCTTCACCTCGCGAATGACCTCCTCCGGCAACATCTCCGCCAGGACCTTGCCCAGCCCCATGTAGCCGTCGCGGGCAATGTACTGGTCCAACCGCTCCGGGTCGATGATGCCGCAGTTGACCAGTGCGATACGCACCTGCTTGCCCGAAAACGCCAGGTCCTTGAAGCTCGGGATCGCCTGGAACTCCGCCGGCTCCTGGTAGGTCAGCCGCTTGACGACCTGCCCATTCTGCAGGGTCTGCTCGACGATCTCCGCCACGTCATCCGTCTCGACGCGGCAATAGAGCAGGCCCTGCGGATAGATCGCCACCGTCGGCCCCATCGAACACAGGCCCCGACACGGCCCGCAGACAACCTCGACCCTGCCCGCCAGCCCCCGCCGCTTCACCTCGGCCGCCAGGGTATGCAGGATCGCTTCGCCCTTCATGCTGCCGCAGCGCTTGCCGCAGCAGATGTCGACTTTCACCCGTTCCGATCCACCGACCGCCAGGTTCGCCTGGGCAGCTCGACTGCTATCCATTGTTCTCACCCCATGCAGGCTCGTGTCGCGTCGTGCGTCACTCGCTGGGCATTCGACAGATCACCCACTCTTTGACAGGCTCCCCCTTCACCAGGTGCTGCTCGATCAGACGCGGCACCATGTCAGGCTGGATGTTCGCATACAGCACGTGCGACTTGCCCGCCTGCTGGATATCCACCAGCGGCTCTTTCTCGCACATGCCGATACAGCCAACCGTGCCGACGTACGCCTGGATCTGCCGCCCCGCCAGCACCTTCTCAATCGCCTGGAGCGTCTCTCTCGCCCCCGCAGCCGTGCCGCAGGTCCCCGTGCCCACAAAAATGGCGGTGCCGGTCTCCAGCGTCGTCTTGATGGATTGCTTGACCTCATCCCGCAGGCGCACAAGGTCCTGGAGGGATCTGAGCTTGGCCATCGCCGAGCCTCCCAGGCAGTCGTTAGAACTGCTTCAGTATAGTTATATTCAGAGGTATCGAGGCCTGTCCGAGGCCAATCCCCCGGACCCGGCCCAACCTGCTACTACCGCTACGGAACTGCTTCCAGCCGCTTGACCAGGGCCTCGGGCCCCACCCGGCCGTACACCTTCTCATCGACCAGCGCCACCGGCGCCAGCCCGCACGAGCCAAGGCAATAGACAATCTCAAAGGAGAACATGTAATCGCCGGTCGTCTCCCCCGCGCCAATGCCCAACGCCTTCTGCACGGCATCGACGTTCTTAGGCGCCCCGCGCACGTGGCAGGCCGTGCCATCGCAGATGCGGACGAGATGCTTGCCTCGCCGCTTCAGATGGAACTGCGTATAGAACGTCGCCACACCGTACAGCTGATTCAACGGGATGAGCGTCTTGCGGGAGATGTAAGTCAGTGCCTCGCGAGGCAGATAGCCAAACGTATCCTGGGCACGCTGCAGGATGGGAATCACGCCACCCTTGACGCCCTTGAACTCCTCGAGAATGCGGTCCAGCCGACTGAGGTCGACCGGCGATTCCGCCACAGTTGCGCTCTGTTCCTGCCCGGACAAGGCCATACTCACAGACCCTCCGTTGCCGAACGAACTCACACGAAATGATACACCTTCTGACAAATGCTTACTGAACGGATACTAACGCGCCCCAGCGCAACCGTGCAAGAGGATTTGTGAAAAAAAGCGCAGGAATCCTGGAATGGCGACAAACCACGCACGAACAAGACCCATCGCCCAGCCAAGACCCACCCAACCGAACCGCCCCCGGCCACGATTCCTGCCTCCTCAAGGTCTAGCGGTCCAATGGACCTTGATGCCGGAATCGTGCGGGATCGCTCCCTCGGTTGAGCGCCCCGGATGCCCTGCTATAATCCGCCAAATGGGTAAGACTTTGACATCGGTGATCCGTTACAACTACCCGTCCGACGTGCAAAGTCGCGGGGACAACTACTTCAACTCCGACGCCGTCCACGTGGAGCATGTGGGCGGTACGTCCATCCATGCTACGGTCCAAGGCCAACAGCGGTATGGGACGGACTTCGACTGGTCCGGCCCGGACATCATCGCCTACTGCGACTGTCCGTTTTTCGAGGGTGCCGGATTCTGCAAACATCTCTGGGCAACCGCCTTGGCCTACGACTCCAGCGGCATGGTACCTGTCCGCCTGTCCGGCAAGATCCAGGTCGCCTCCGCGGACGACATCGATGACTGGAAGGCCCAGGGGTATCGTCAAGAACGCGGCCTTACCGGCCTGCTCGGCTTGGGCACCCCGGCTCGCCGTTCCCGGTCCGAACCGCCCCCGACTCCGCACTGGAAGCGGCTCTTGACCACGCTGTACGAGTCCCCCCTCGCTCGCAGGCCGCTTTTCCGGCCGAGTGCCTGGACCGCTGACAGCGAACTCATCTACCTCCTCAACGTGCCACGGACATTAGGCACCAGCGAGTTAATCCTCCATATCCTGCAGCGGACCCGCAAGAAGAACGGCACCTGGGGCGCCTCCAAGCCGCGATCCCTGTCGCGCGAGATCATGGACGAACTGCCCGATCCCGTCGATCGCCAGATTGCCGCCAGGCTCCTGGGTGCCCACGGCCAGTCTTTCGGCTTCTACGCATACGATGATCCGCGCACTTCCAGCTTCACACTGCCCGATGCCCTGGCCGACGCCTTGATCCCCCTGCTCTGTGGCAGCGGGCGGTGCTTCCTGGGGATCGGCCCCGACGAGAACCTCCCGCCCCTGCGATTCGACGACGAAGGCCCCTGGGAGTTGCGGCTCGACGTCCGCACGGACGACACCCGCACCCATTACATCTTGTCCGGATCGCTCTACCGCCAGCCGCACCGCGAGCCGCTCACCTCGCCCACGATGCTGACGGCCAGCGGCTGGGTCTTCTGGCCCGATCGCGTCGCACGCTTGCTCCACCACAACGCCTTCCCGTGGATCCTCATGCTCCGCCAACAGAAGGAAATCCACGTCCCCCTGCAACAGGCCGACGAACTGCTCGAACGACTGCTGCGAGCCCCGTTCGTCCCGCCCATGGACCTGCCCCACGACCTGCAATACCACGAACTCCGCGCCACCCCACGCCCCTGCCTGCGGATCCGCAAACCGGACTCCCACTGGAACCGGGACATGCTCCCCGCCGACCTGAGCTTCGACTATGACGGCCACCGCATCGAAGCCTCCTCGCCCCAGCGAGGCCTCTACCTCAAGGAATCCCGCCAGCTATTCCTGCGAGACCTGCCCCTGGAAGAAGCAGCCACCGAGAAACTGAGGTCCCTGGGCCTGCGATGCGACTCCGCCCTGTCTGTGGAGCACATGCAGTTGCCCTCCAAACTTCTGCCCCGCGTCGTGGCCTCCCTGGTGGCCGAGAACTGGAACGTCGAGGCCGATGGCGCCCTGTATCGCCGGGCGGACGGCTTCCACGTGGCCGTCTCTTCCGGCATCGACTGGTTTGAACTCCACGGCCAGGCCGATTTCGGCGGGGTAACCGCCTCCTTGCCGCAATTGCTCGCCGCGCTGAAAAAGGGCGAACAACTCGTCCATCTGGACGATGGCAGCCTCGGCGTCCTGCCGGAGGAGTGGTTGCGCAAGTTCGGCCTGCTGGCGAACGTCGCCACCACCGAGAACGATCACCTGCGCTTCAAGCCCACCCAGGCAGGCTTCCTGGACGCCCTCCTGGCCACCCAACCCCAGGCGACCTGCGACGAAACCTTCTCCCGCCTGCGCGAGCAATTGCGCCGATTCGAACGCATCGAGCCCCTGGACGCCCCGCCCACCTTCGTTGGCACCCTGCGCCCCTACCAGCGCGACGGGTTGGGTTGGCTCCATTTCCTGCAACGCTTCGGCTTCGGGGGCTGCCTCGCCGACGACATGGGCCTGGGAAAGACCGTGCAGGTACTGGCCCTCCTCGAATCCCGCCGCCTGTTGCGCGCCGACCAATCCAGCAACGGCGACCGCCCCGCCCCATCCCTCGTGGTCGTGCCCCGCTCCCTGATCTTCAACTGGCGCCAGGAGGCCGCCCGGTTCACCCCCTCCCTGCGCGTGCTGGACCACTCCGGTACGGCCCGCCGGAAAGACTCCACGGACCACTTCGACGACCATGACCTGATCCTGACCACCTACGGTACCCTCCGCCGCGACGCCGCCCACCTCAAGGACGTCCTGTTTGACTATGTCATCTTCGACGAATCCCAGTCCATCAAGAACGCCAGCAGCGCCTCGGTCAAGGCCGCCCGACTGCTCCAGGCCCGCCATCGCCTCTGCATGAGCGGCACCCCCATCGAAAACCACCTCGGCGAACTGTGGAGCCAGTTCGAGGTCCTCAACCCCGGCATGCTGGGCGCGTCGTCAACGCTGGCCAGCGGGGCCAACGGCAACGCCGGCTCCGAACCGTCCTCGCGGGAGTTTCTGGCCCGCGTCTTGAGGCCGTTCATCCTCCGCCGCACCAAGTCCCAAGTCGCCGCCGACCTGCCCGAAAAGACCGAACAGACCCTCTACTGCGACCTGGAAGGGACCCAGCGCAACCAGTACGACGAACTGCGAGACCACTATCGCCAGGCCCTGCTCGCCCGCGTCACCCGCGACGGCTTGAACAAG
>JANYLN010000108.1 GCA_025357795.1 Planctomycetota bacterium | reverse complement strand
GTGAAGGCCAGGGTGACCTGGGTCTGGCCGAGCTGGCTGGTGGAGTTCATCGAGTCGATACCGGCGATGGTGGAGAACTCGCGTTCCAGCGGGGTGGCGACGGAGGAGGCCATGGTCTCGGGGCTGGCGCCGGGCAGGACGGCGACGACCTGAACGGCGGGGAAGTCCACGTTGGGCAGGTCGCTGACGGGGAGGCTCTTGTAGGCGGCGATGCCGAACAGGAGGATGCCCAGCATCAGCAGCGTGGTCATTACGGGTCGTCGAATGAATATCTCGGAAAGGTTCATGCTTCTAGTTCTCGTTTGTCCTTTGACAAGCAGCACGTCTGCCAACGACGCAGGTGTGGCACCCGGCATCCTGCTGTTGGTTATCTGCCACTGGCGACAGCCGGTTGCGCCGGCTGCGTCGTTGTGGTGTCCTTGATGATGATGACCTTCGAGCCGGGGACCAGTCGCAACTGGCCGTCGGTCACGACGGTCTCATTGGCGGCCACGCCCTTGTGAATCACGGTCAGGTCGTCCCAGGTCACGCCGGTAGTCACGGGGCGGGACTCGACGGTCTGGTCGGGTTTGACCACGAAGAGGAAGCGGCCCTGCTGGCTGGTCTGGATCGCCTCGGTGGGTACGACCACGGCATCGGTCAGGCTCGTCAGGACCAGGGCGACATTGACGAACTGGCCTGGCCAGAGGGTGCGGTCCTGATTGGCGAAGGTGCCCTTGAGCTGGATCATGCCGGTGGTCTTGTCGACCTGGTTATCCACGAAGGTCAGGTCGCCGTGCTGGGCCGGCACATCGGTCTGCGGGATGGTGACATCGACCGTCAGCGGCTTGTTGCTGGTGGCCATGTACTGGCGGACCTGCGGCAGGTACGTTTCGGTCACGGCGAAGGTCACGTAGACGGGGGCGACCTGGTTGATGGTGACGAGGGTCGTGTCGTCGGCCTTGACCAAGGTGCCCTCGAAGGCGAGCAGGTCGCCGGTGCGGCCGTCGATGGGCGAGACGATCGTGCAGTAGCCGAGCTGGATCTGAGCGGCCTGGACGGCGGCTTGATCGGCGGCGACCTGGGCCTCGGAGGCCTCGGCGACGGCGACGGCGCGGTCGTACTCGCGCTGGGTGCCGGCGCTGCGCTTGAAGATGTCGGCCTGGAACTCGGCCTCCTCGCGGGCGTTCTTGGCGGTGGCGATGTCGCGGGCGAGGTTGGCCTTGGCGGCGGCGAGGGTAGCCTCGAAGGGCCGGCGGTCGATCTCGACCAGCAGGTCACCCTTCTTGACGTCCTGGCCGCGCTGAAAGCCGATCTTGACGAGCTGGCCTGGCACGCGGCTCTTGATGGTCACGGTGGAGTACGGTTCCACCGTGCCGATCACCTGGACCTGCACCGGTATGTCCCTGGTGATGGCTTTGGTTGTGATGACCGGGGCGGCGGGCGGCGCCATGGTGGCGGGCTTGCCGGCTTCGGCGACGCTTTGCTTCGTGCAGCCTGTTACGATCAGCCCGGTTGCCAGCAGCGCGGCGGCGGTCATCCCGATCCGGCGGCCGGACCGGGCCGGCCTGGCGTTGGTGCGTGTGTTGGACTTCGGTGTCATTCGCATCGACCCTGTTCCTCATGAGCGGTCCGTATCGGCGGTGCCGATGTGGGCCGGCTTGTACCTACTCAACCTGTCATACCTGTGGCAATGGTTGAAGACTGCCTGGCGGCCAAGACCTTCGGGAAGCATTTGCTGCGGGGGTACTTCCTTGACGGCCCGTGTAATACACCACGTGTTAGTATACAGACGTTAACAGTTCCATCCTAATCAAGCATTATAGAAGGTGCAATCCAGTGCTGCACTTTGTGTCGCAACGACCACGCCGCCAGACGATTCTGCCAGGGCTGGGCAGGGAGGTGCGGTGGTTGGCAGACTGGGAGAGGATGACTGTTTTTCACGGCGGAGGGTCCCATCAGGAGTGGTTATCGGGTCTTTGGGGAGGTGGATGGAACGATTGGGGCGTTCCAGTTCCGTTGGGCCTGCTCGTGGGCAAAGAGGGGGGCTAATGTGCTTCGCATTTCTTGAGGGCTTCGCGGACGGCTTCGAGGAGTTCGTCGACTTTGAAGGGTTTGAAGAGGACGGCTTCGAGGCCTTGGCGGCGGGCTCTGATAATCGAGTGGTTCGGGTCGTAGCCGAAGCCCGTCATGAAGATCACGGGGATGTTGGGGTTCTTATCCTTGGCGGCGGCGAAGATGGCGTAGCCGTTCTTGTTGGGCATCTTCACGTCACTGATGATCAGGTCGTAGTTGGGCTGTTGGGCGACCAGCGAGCAGGCCTCCTCGCCGTCCTTGGCGGTCTCGACGTTGCAGCCGAGCGAGCTGAGCACGTCATTGAGCGTCTGGCGGATGACGGGTTCGTCGTCGGCGACGAGGACGCGTTTGCCGCTCAGGAGTGGGTCGGAGGTGTTCTGGTGGGGAATCTGGCCGAGCGGCTTGACGGACTGTTTGCCGACGGACTGGACGGCCTCTTTGACCTGGTTGACATTGTTGCAGATGTTCTTGAGTTTGCCGAGCAGGTCGTCCTGGGCGATGTACTGGTCCATCAGCGTGGCGGCGTCGGTGAGGATGTCGTTGAGGGGGGCGGCGATCGAGGCGGCGAGGTTGCGGGCGGTCTGGCCCCGGGCGGCCGAGCGCTCCGTCACGATCAGTTGCAGCATGTGCAGGGCCATGGCGATGTAGCGGCCGAAGATCTCGGCGATCTGGCGATCTTCCTCGTTGAAGGCGGCGGGGCGATCGGCTTCGATGTTGAATATTCCGACGACGCGATCGTGCAATCGCAGCGGCACGGTCAGGCTGCTGCGGGCGTTTTCCAGGCCCGGCAGGTAGAGCGGGTCGGACTCGACGTCGTGGCAGATGTAACTGCGGCCCGAGGCGGCGACGTGGCCGCTGATGCCGTTGCCCTCGGAGCTGGCGAAGATGTCGATGTTCTCGGCCCGCCCGGGCATGCCGCTGGCGATGACGACCTCGAGCCGGCCGGTGCCGGGCTCGAGCAGGCGGATCAGGAACTTGTCGTAGCCCAGGAGGCGCAGGGTGCTGGAGATGATCCGCTGTTCGAGGATGTGGAGCCGGCTGGGCACGTCCATCTCGTCGGTGCCCTCGACGTTGAGGCGGACGAGTTCGCTGCCGGCGAGGTCGATGGCATCGAGGCGCTGCTGCAGCACGTGCGAGCGGGTGACATCGGCGGCGATGACGGCGATTCGCCGGGTCCCGTCGGTGCGGTGCAGGGGCACGGCGGTGACCTCGAGGTGCACGTTGTTGCAGGAAACCGCAAATTTGCGGCCGCGCATCTCGGCGGGGTTGGTGGCCTGGATTTCGGCGAGGCTGGTTGCGCGGAGCTGCTCCTGGACGGGGACGGGGCAGGCCTTGATCTTGGCGTTTTCCCAGATGACCTGGCCCTGTTCGTCGAGCAGGCAGAAGCCGTGGCCCATCGCCTCGAAGATCCGGTGCAGCGAGTCATTGCTGGCGTGGCTGCAGATGTCGGGGAGGTCCTCGGTCGGGCAGACGAACAGGTCGTAGCCGCCCTGGCGCAGGGCGTCCATCGCGAGGTCCACGCGATCGACGACCTCGACCTGGCCGGACAGGCCGAGCCCGTCGAGGGCGTCGCCGGGGGATAATTCCGTCTTGAGAACCAATACCTTGCGATTGCGGGAAGCGGTTGTCATATCAATCAACTACCGACGCTATCAGTCGCGAGCGTCGCGCGGGCTGCACTTGCTCGTATGTCCTGCATCTTCCGAAAAGTGGCGCGTCGCCCTGTCCAGAGCGGGCGAGGGACGAAGCGCCGCGCCGCATCACGAGAGCGTCCTTTCCTGGCTGGGCGAGGGCTCGCTGCCGGCCTCGACGTTGTCACTGCCAAGGGGTGTTGCCGCCGGGTGCTTCTGGGAGCAGAGCTGGCCGCTGAGCAGCTGCTGTTCGAATTCCTGGATCTTCTTGAGGCGGCGTTCGTGCCGGCCGCCCTCGAAGGGGGTTTCGAGCCAGACCTCGACGATCTGCATGGCCACGCCTTCGGTGAGCATGTCGCCGGGGAGGCAGAGGCAGTTGGCGTCGTTGTGGCGGCGGGCCAGTTCGGCCGAGACCTGGTCGTGGCAGAGGGCCCCGCGCACGCCGGGAACCTTGTTGACGACGATGGACATGCCAATGCCGGTGCCGCAGACCAGGATCGCCCGGTCGGCTTCGCCGTGGAAGATGCTCAAGCCGGCGGCCAGGGCCATATCAGGATAGTCACAGGCCTGGTCGGTGTGCGTACCCTGATCCAGGAGTTCGTGGCCGCGTTCCTGCAGCCAGATCTTCAGGGTCTGCTTGACGGCGAAGCCTCTATGGTCGCACGCGATGGCAATTCTCATCAGATCATTTCCCGGGACCGGGCCTCCAAGGCAGTGCGAATCTGCTCCAGGCACTGCGTGTATTCGTATATATTGGACCCTGCCGGGTCGAGGATATCCCGGTTGGGGTCGAGTCGTTCCACCTTGTTCTTCGCCTCCGGGACCATCCGCAGCACCGCACTGGAGTGGTGCTGGCACATGGTCCAGATCGTATCGGCCTGACGGATCAGGTCGCCGGTCAGTTGCCGGGAGCGATGGCCCGTCAGGTCGGCGCCGCTCAGGCGGGCCGCCTCGATTGCGTTGGTCGAGGCCGGCGCGCCGCCCATCGTTCCCACGCCGGCGGAGAGTACCTCGTAGCCGGCGTCGGCGAGTTGCTCGGGCGACACCATTAGTTTCGCCGCGAGCATCTGCTTGAGCAAGCCCTCGGCCATCGGGGAGCGGCAGGTATTTCCGCTGCAGATCAGCAGGACCGAGGTCGAGGCCAGCCGACGGATAGCCCGCTCATCGAGTACACCGGTGCGCAGGAGCTGCCAGGTGCCATCGGCGTTGATCTTAACAATGGTTGAGGGCTTGGTGTAACGAGTGGCACCGGTATCAATTATAAGATCGACTTGGTCCTGCAGTTCCGCCATGGCGAGTTCGACGGCACATGGAGGCGCATTGCCGGGACGGTTGGCGCTGGCGGCCACAACCGGATGGCCTACATCGGCCAGTGCCCGAGTGGTCACGGGGTCGTCCGGACAGCGCAGGCCGATGGTGCCCTCGAAAAACATTTCTTCGAGCAAATTGGGAGTCACGTTCTCGGCAATGGGCGTCCTGGCGGGGTCTTCGACCGGCAGGACCAGGGCCAGCGGGCCGGGCCAGGCCTTGCGGATGATCCGCTCGGCGATGGGGGGCATCCGGTTGACGTATTTGGCGGCGTCCTGCTTGGCGCCGATGTGGACGCTGAAGGGCTTGGTGCCGGCCGGCCGGCCCTTGATCTGACGAAGCCGCTCCATGGCCCCGGGATGGGTCACGCGGGCCGCGACGCCGTAAACCGTCTCGGTCGGCAGAATGACGATCTTGCCGTCCCGAAGGGCTTGGGCGGTCTTCTCGGCGGCTTCGAGCTGCTGTTTGCCAGTGCGAGGTTGTATAAATTCGGGCTTCATCAGCGATGCCTATCGGTAAATTCCTGTCAATTCCTCAGTAAAACGGTCGGTCCGTGGCGGTGAGGTCACCGCTTGGTCGAGTCGGAGGCCGATCCGGTCTCGGGCCAGGCCTGTTCGCCGATCAGGGGGACAAACCGACAGGCGATGCCCGGAGTCTCGATAAACCGGCTCGCCTGCCTTTCCACGAGCGTCAAGACCTGTTCTTCGTGGCTGCCGACGGGGATCACCAGCTTGCCGGCGTCGGCTAGTTGCTCCAGCAGGGCCGCGGGCACGGTCGGCGCGGCCGCGGTGGTGATGATCCGGTCGTAAGGCCCGAAGGACGGAAAGCCCCGGCTGCCGTCTCCGACCAGGCAAGTCACGTTGGTCAGGCCCAGGTCCATCAGCCGGGTCCGTGCATCGCGTGACAGGGCGGCCAGCCGTTCGAGTGTGTACACGTGACGGGCCAGTTTTGCCAGTATGGCGGCCTGGTAGCCCGAGCCGGTGCCGATCTCCAGCACCTTGTGCTGCTCGTGGACATCGAGCCACTGGCTCATCAGTCCGACGATGTAGGGCTGCGAAATCGTCTGGCACCATTCGATGGGCAGGGCCCGGTCATCATAGGCGAGCGACTTGTCCTGGGGGCGGACGAACGCCTCGCGCGGGACGGTGGCCATGGCGGCCAGGACCCGCTCGTCGCGAATGCCTTTCTGCCGCAACTGCTGCTGAACCATGGCTTGCCGCGCGAGGTCGAACTGCTCGTTTGCGTCACTACCCGAGTGGCCCATCCGTTTGGGTACCTGGCTGGTCCGCGTTGCCAAATCCGATTCAAGGGATTATAAGCCCCTGCGCGGGAAGCGTCCATGGAGGTTGGCGCCTGGGATTCCACGAGGGCATCGCGTGTCGATCGTTACACTGCTAACGGATTTCGGACTGTACGACCAGTACGTCGCGGCGGTTAAGGGCGTTATCCTTCAGATCGCGCCGAAAGTCACGATTGTCGACGTCACGCACCAGGTGGCGCCGCACAACGTGCTGCAGGCGGCGTTCGTGCTGCGCCAGGTCTTCGACTGCTTCCCGGCCGAAACGGTCCACGTGGCAGTGGTCGATCCGGGGGTGGGCATGGTCCGGCCGATCATTGCGGCGAGGTATTCGGGCCAGTTCATCATTGCGCCGGACAACGGGCTGGTCAGCCTGGTCCATCGGGACTTCGTGCTGGAGGAGTTGCGAGCGGTGCAGAACCCTATGCTGTTTCGCAAGAACATCAGCGCGAGTTTCCACGGCCGGGACATCCTTGCGCCCGTGGCGGGGCACGTGGCCAGGACGGGTCGAATCACCGAGGTCGGGCCGGCGACGGACAAGCTGGCGCTGCTGAACCTGCCGACCGCGGCGGTCGCGGCGGACGGGCGGATCCGCGGGCAGATCCTGTACATCGACCACTTCGGCAACGCGTTGACGAACATTGAACGGGCGGACCTGGAGCGGGCGGCCCGGCGGCGCAGCGGTCTGTCGGTCAAGGTCGGCGAGCAGCAGGTGCCGATTCACCAGGTGTACGGCCAGGTGCCAGCGGGCACGCCGGTGGCGCTGGTGGGCAGCGCGAATACGTTGGAGATCGCCGTCAACCAGGGCAGTGCAGCGCGGCAGCTGGGGCTGACGGCGGGGCAAGACGTGACGGTGGAGTAACAGCGGCAATGATTGACATGGCAAACAGCGGCAGGCGGTGGGGGATGAGGATCGCACCATGAAGAGAATCGTACGACTCATGCCGGTCTTGATTGTGCTGGTCTGCGTCCTGGTATGGACGGATCTCTGCCGGGCCGGTGAGGGTGACAGACTTCCCCTGGCCGGAGGGGCCTGGTCCCTTAAGACGTCCGACGGGCTGGAGGTCACCTTCGCCAAGGATGCCGACATCAGTCGCGTAGCTGTGGACGGGGAGGAGTTGCGCCTGTGCGGCCCGGGCGGCTTTTTCGTGACGGAGGTCATGCCGCCGGACGGGCGCCGCAAGCCGTACGGGTTCGTCCGCGGGCGGGTCGACCTGGTCAAGGAATGCGTCAACATCAAGGCGACGGCGGGCGAGGGGCTGGAGCTGTCAGCCGTAGTCTCCGTTTCCGGCGATGGGCGGCTCTGCGTCGACGGTGTCGTCCGGGACAGCACCGGCAAGGATCGGGCGGTGATCGTGGAGTTCGTCCTGCCGGTGGACTGCACGGGCTGGACGTACGAGAACACGCCGCTGCAGAGGCAGGTGATCGGCAAGCAGACGCGGTACCCGAGCCTGCAGCACCCGGACAGCGTCCTGGTCAGCGACACGAGCCCGCCGGACGAGAGGGACCTGGTGCGGCTGGACATGGGCAGGCTGCCGTTCAACGCGGTGCACAACGGTGAGGTGGGACTGTCCTTCGGGATTCCGATGAGTTACCCGCGGGTCTTCCTGATGTCGGTGGACCCTCGCGGACTGGTGATGCGCTTCAATGTGGGGGTCTCGGCGGCCACGGAGAAGATGCCGTCGCAGGCGTCCTGTCACTTCTGTGTATTCCGGAGCGACCCGGCATGGGGGATCCGTTCGGCGGCGGAGCGATTCTACAAGTTCTACCCGGAGATGTACGCCTCGAAGGCGAATGCGTACGGCAACTTCCGCGACATGAACAGCATCACCACGGAACTGCCGAACAAGAAGGACTTCGGTATCCGCTATGGCGAGGGCGATTTTCAGTGGACGGATGGGCAGTTTCGGCCGTCCGTGGTGCCGGTGGTCGAGGAACTGGGCGTGACGGTCTTCCACTGGCGCGAGCCGTGGAGCTGGTTCGACCGGGTGCCGAAGGAGATGACGGTCCAGCAGGAGAAGGCAAACCTGCAGGAAGAGGCGAAGCATCCGACGGAAGGCAAGTCGCACGGCCAGTACTGCGGTGCGCCGCAGGGACTGTGCGCCCAGGCCGCCCTGAACTCCGTGCTCGAAGATGAGAACGGCGAGATGAGCCGCGTCCGGTACGAGTATGGCTGCTGGATGCTGGCGGTCAATCTCGATCCGGAGCTGGCCCACCCGAATCGAGCGGATATCGCGCTGGACTGGCAGTACCGCTGGATGCAGCGGTGGGACGACCCGAACTACAAGGGGCCGCGAAACTACGCGTGGGACTCCGCCACGGGCTGGACGGGTCAGCATCTGCTGAACTACCGGCGCGAGCACTTCCGGACCGTGGACAACCCGCTGACGTTTGACGGCCGGACGGGCCGGCTCTGCCAGCTCAAGGCCCTGCACGACTGGGAGTTCGCGAGGCATCACGCCGAGATGGTCCGTGGCAAGGGCGGTCTGACCTGCGCGAACACCTCGCCGATGGCGACGCTGCTCTATGGGCAGTACATGGACGTGCTTGTCCGGGAAGAGCCCGCCAGCAACATCCATGACGACGCCGGCATCGTTCTGCGGATGCTGGCGTATCACAAGCCGGTCGCCTACTACCAGCCGCCGGAAGACGCCCGGCCCGTCCGCCTGGCGATGCTCTACGGCTTTGCCCCCGGAATCGACGCGACGAAGGAGCAGATGCGTCCGACCGCCAGGCAGTACATGCCGATCATCGAGACGATCGACCGGGCCGGCTGGGAGCCAGTCACGCGAGCGCGGGGGGAGGCCCTTGCGATCGAGCGGTTCGGCCGCAAGGCAGGCGACCTGTACTTTGCAGTGCGGCTGGAGGGCAAGCCGGCGAAGGCGAAGAAGGCGAAGGTGCAGGTGGATGCGAAGGCCTTGGGGATCAATCCCGCCGTGGTGTCGATCGCGGAGATGGCTGAGAATCGCGAGGTGCAGTACAAGGGCAGGGGGGACTCTCTCAGCCTGCAGTTCCGTATCGGACCGGATGAGACGCTGGTTTTCGCCGTACAGCCGAAGTGAGGCACGATGAACATGGATACCAACGGACAACGTGACAGACTGCAGCGGATCGCCCGGCGGGTGATGACCGAGCGGG
>JANYLN010000128.1 GCA_025357795.1 Planctomycetota bacterium | reverse complement strand
GGGGTCACCGTCCGCAGGCGGGTATCGGCCGCGTCGCGCCAGTGCGTCGTAGGGGTGGGATGTAGTCTACCCCCGCACGCCGCGGGGCGGGGGGTGGTTTTCCAAAAACCGCGATCGGGGCCTGGCTACCCTGCCTGCCTGCTTTGGTGCAGCCTGCCTTACGCTGCCCCTATCGCGACACCATCCATCCACCATGACGTCACGATGACGCTAATACCACGCCTGAGATATCGCTGTTAAGTTGTTGTGCTGCAATGGTTTATCGTTAGGCGACACGGTAGATGCCCTGTATCGTGATACGTAAGTGACGCTGTTGCAATGAGTTACCGGCGATATCTCACGCTTGATATTAGCGTCACGGTGACGCTCGCGGGCGAGCGGGTTTGTCGGGATTGCCGGGGCTGCGGGGCCGGCAGCGGTGGGGGCAGCGGGCGGCGGATGTTGGCCGCGTCGCGCGTCTGTGTCGGAAGCAGGGGGGCTGGGTGTAGTCTCCCAGTACCCTCGCTTGGGCGGCGGGGGGTTTTTAACAAACGACCATGCCGGTCCGATGCCGCCGGTACCCGCTGAAGGCTCTGCCCGGTACTGCCGGCACGGTCCGCCTGGCGGGTGCCGATGGCTGGCCACGGATGCGGCTTCCGGCTCCGCCTGGCGACGATCCGGCATCGGCAGGGGGTTCGGGGCGGGGTCACCGGCGCTGCGTCGAAGGCAGGCAGCCTATGATGCGGTCTGCCGTCGGGTGCACATCCCGCCCGACGGGCCAGCGCTCCCGGCAGCCCGTGGAGTTCCCGTCGGCAAGCGGCCCCGTTGCCGGTCTGGCGACGCGATACGAGCAACCGCCGGGTCGAGCCAGCAAGCCACCGGCTGAGCTGTCCCTGCCGTCGTCAGCAGGAACAGCGCCCCGTGTCCGCCTGTAGCCGCTGGCTGTCCGGTCGCCTTCACCGTGTCGCCCCCCGCACGATGGCCACAATGCCGGCCCGCAGGGCATCGGGCCGCGCCGGCCACGCATTCACAACCGCCTGCAGATCGGGGTCAATGTTGCCAGCATTTGCCGCCTGAGCGCTACCGCTGGCGCTACTGTCTGAACGTAAGTCCTTGTCAGTACAGGCGCCGTCGGCGGATTTGAAATCCGCTGAGCCCTTCGGGGCTCCGGGGGTTCGAATCCCTCCCTCTCCGATTTGCGGGTCTAAAGGGGGGTGGCCTGCATTCCCAAGGACCTGGTCATTTCAAGAGACCTCCCCATCCACGTAGACATTCTTGTTGATAACGAGAAACTGGATCAACTCGCGCGGCGGCGTCTGGCCAAGACGGGGGCAGGGCGACAGGGGATGTCCGCTATTTTGTCTTGGGGGTTGCTCTTGACGGGGGTGTCTGGAAGATGCTAGGAATGTGCGGTCTTGCGCGGTCATCGTCGCAAGCATGCCCATAGCCCACAGGAGAGTGACAGGCCGTCTGTCGCGGGGCTGCAGGCGGTCGGTCCGGTACCTGGTCGATCTCGGCGCGATTGACAAAGGTCGGTTATTTCAGATGTGAAGATGCCAATACGCCCGAGAGGATCACAGTGAGAGGTTTTTCGCACAGGGCCAGGGGTCTGCCTGGTTGGGTTATCGCGTTGCTGGTGCTGGTGCTGCCGGCGGTGAGTTTAGCGGCACTGCCGGTGCGGCCTAGCCGGGTGCTGGTGGTGGCTGACGCGCGGGCCCGGGACGGCCATGTGTTCCGGGAGGCGGGGGAGTTGGGCGATGCGTTGGCGTTGCTGTCGCTGTGGGGGATTCCGCACGATGTGCTGCGCGTGGACACCCAGTTGCTGCGGGAAGAGAACCTGATCGATCCGGCGGGGCAGCCCGTTTACGGCGTGATCCTTTGGGCGGTGCGCAGCGATCTACTGCCGCGGCGGTTTCACGAGGGGGATGTTCTTCGGGAGGCTTGCCTCAAACACCATATCAGCCTGATTGGCTTTGGCGGGCGGATCGATGTGCCGGCTGTCCAGGAGATCCTGGGGCTGCGGGTTCTGGGGTGGCGCGAGGGGGTGGCGGGGCTGCGAGCCGGGGAGCCTCACTTCATCACGCGGGACGAGGCGGCGTTGCCTGCTTGTTCTGAAGAGCCGTGGTGCACCAGCGGGCCGGTTGTGGAGGCGGCGAGTCCGGAGACACGGGTTCTGCTGCGGGGCGACGATCAGCCGCTGCTGACGGCGCGGACGCTCGATGGCGCCAGCGGTACGCGGGCGGTGTGGCTGGGGGGGGATGCGGAGCGGCTGCTTCGCGGGGACGGGTCGGGCCTGGGCATCCACCTGTTTCAGCGGGCGCTGGCCTGGTCGCTGGGCGCTGTCGTGATCCACGAGTACGACAACATGATGTTGCTGCGGATGGACGATCCCGGGGCGGCGCAGGCGAGTTACCTGCACGGCTGGGACTATCCGAGCCTATCCGAGGCGCTCATCCGGCAGAAGATTTTCGCGCCGCTGCGGGAGCATCATGGGCGGCTGGACGTTTTCTGCTGCCCCGGTTATGTCGATACGCAGAGTCGCAGCATCGTTCACGCGGAGCAGGTCGAGCGGGTTGACATCTTCGGCAACCTGCAGAACATCCGCTCGATGTTTACGGTGTTGCTGGAAGGGCAGAAGCAGGGGCTCATCGAGATTGCCAGTCACGGCTGGACGCACATGGCGCCGGACCTGGATACGGCGATTGCCGGAGGGACGAACTGGTGGGCAGGCAGCGCTTCGGCGGAGTGGCCTGACTACCGGTGGTACCGGGAGTTTTACGATCTGCGGCGCGACCGGGAGGTGCCGGCCGAGGTGCAATTGCTGCACTTGCGGACCTCGTGCGAGTGGCTGGAGGGGTATTTCGGGCGTCGGCCGCTGGCATTCTGTCCGCCAGGCCATGCGGTTTCGGGCGACTCGTGGGTGTATGCGAAGGAGATGGTCGGGACGCTGGAGGTCCGGCTGGAAGGCGCCGAGCCCAAGGCGGCGTACCGTTTGCTCGTCGGGGAGGACGAAGACGAGTGGACTGTCCTGGGCGAGCTGCGGGCGGACGCCGCTGGCACGATCAGTGCGACGCTCTCGGTGCCGGCCCATCTGTGGCTGGACGCCCGCGGCCACTTCACGATCAACCGGGTGCCGGGGCACACGCAGTTTGTCGCGGGGCCGATCCGCGAGGCGCTGGGGTTCGACTTTTCGCTGGCGCTGCGGGACAAGGGGCGGATGAGTCCGGGTGAGCGGAAGGAGTTTGCGGAGGCGAGCCAGTCGTTGCGTCGCGGCCGGATCACGGGGCATCTGGATACGAGGACGTACCGGCTGCCTGTGCGAGAGGCGTGCTGCACGTACCAGGCGGCGGGACGGGCCGGCATGGGGCTGGTGATCGACACGGCGTGTCACAGCCTCAGCGGGGAGCAGGTGACGACGTTGCGGATGGTTCCGGTGCTGGGGTGCCCGGAGGATGTTGGTCCGGCGGCGTCGTCTCGTGCGGGCATGCCCGCGGTCTTCCGTTTCCACGACTTCGACATGATAGAGGAACCGGATTTTCTCATAGAAGCTTACAAGGTGATGGCGGAGCGGGGCCGGCCGCCGAGCTGTTTGAGTGCGGACGAACTGGTTGGGTACCTGCACTCGCGCTGGACGGTTCGCGGCGGCCCGGATAACAGTCTTGTGGCAACGGCGGACTTCAGTGCGGCGGCGTGCCGGTATCTGCGGGATCACGAGTCGAACTGGACGTTGTTGGCGACGGACGAGGTGGTTGCCGCCCTGCGGAGTTCGTCGGGGCGGCTGGCGGTTCACGGCGAAGGGCCCGTGGATTTGGCATTGGGCGGCGCGCCCGGGCCAATGGGCTCGATCCCGTTGCACGTTCCGGGTGGCAAAGAGGTGCACACGTTGGTGGTGCATGCGGAATTGCCGTAGTGGAGCGTCCCCCGTCGGCGGCGGGCCGGCACCGGTCGAAAACGATACCCCCTGAAGCCGCAAAGATCGCAAGAGGGAAACGGCAACAGCCACGACAGCAACCACGCCGGGCGGTTATCGGCCGAGCATCTTCCGCAGGGCGCTTAGCAGCGCGCTGACGTGGCGGGGGGTGGCGCTTTCGCCCATCAGGCCGATCCGCCAGGCTTTGCCTTTGAACGCGCCCAGGCCCGCGCCCACTTCGATGTTGAATTCCTCCAGCAGACGCTTACGGTCGGCGGCCTCGTCCAGGGCCGGGGGCAGGGAGACGGCGTTGAGCATGGGCAGCTGGTGGCGGGGATCGGCCAGGTAGGCAAAGCCCAAGGCTTCCAGGCCGGCCTTGAGTTGGCAGTGCTGGTCGTGATGGCGCTGCCAACGGGCGGGGAGTCCCTCTTGCAGGACGATCCGCAGGGCCTCGTGCAGGCCATAGAGCATGTTGATCGGGGCGGTGTGATGATAGAGCCGCTCGGTGCCCCAGTACTGGCGGACCATGTTCATGTCGAGATACCAGCTCTGGACCTTGGTCTTGCGGGCGGCGAGACAAGATTCGGCGGCGGGGCTGAAGGTTACGGGAGAGAGGCCTGGCGGGCAGGTGATGTTGTTGTAGCTGCCGTCCTTGAACTGCACGCCCGTGCCGTGGAAATCCGAGAAGGCGGGATCGACGTACCAGATGCCGGCGTACACCTGGTCGTGCAGATAGTTGCTCTCGATCACGCAGTTCTTCGCGATGGCGAGGATGGTCGAGCTGAAGTTGCCCAGGTAGAAAGACTCGCCGTAGCGGGCGGTGCGGCTGATGTCGTTGTGGCGGAACACCAGGCCGTCGTAGACGTCGCCGGGAAAGTTGGCGCTGATGGCCGTGTTGTGCACGTGGTGGATCTTGCAGTATTCGACCGTGATGTTCCTGGCCGGGCGCAGGATGTTGCCCATCGGCAGGGCGTCCGAGATGTACGCGCCGGTGGTCTTGCTGCCGATGCGGATGGCCCAGTTGCCGCCGGTGATCTCCAGGCCGCGCAGCGTCACGTGCTGTGCGCCGCGCATGTTGATCACGTTGTGCTGGAGGTTCACATAGTAGTCGTTGTAGGCCCCGTAGGTGTTGCGGGTGATGACCGGAACCTGGCCTTCGGCGGCGCGGATGACGATCGGCTGGTCGGCGGTGCCGACGTGGGCGATGTTCAGCATCTTGTCGTCGGCGGTGACGTAGGTCCCGCCGGCCAGGACCACCTCGTCCCCGGGCTGGAGGCCTTCCCCGCTGATGACGGAGTACCAATCATCGGCCGGGCTGAGGTTGTAGACGGTTCCCTGGGACGAGGCGGCGGCAGAGAGCAGGCAGATAGAGGCCGTCAGTAATACAAATTTCCCCGTCATATGCAAATGACCTTTCTTGTCAGGCTCCGCCCTTGCATGCCGGCGGCAAGGGGCCGTGCATTAAGTAGTCCGTAGTTTAGCAGAAGATCAAGGGCCGCGGGAAGTAGGCCATGG
>JANYLN010000056.1 GCA_025357795.1 Planctomycetota bacterium | reverse complement strand
TAGATCTGATTCTGTTTATGTGTAGCGTCAGGCATGAGCGCTGGGTGCCATTGGTCCTGCGCTGTTGCAGGACCATGCTGTCGCTCCCGCTAGAGATAATCGGAAAACGCTCTAGCCAGCAGGCTGCGTGGTCGGCTGGCTGGTCGGCCCCTCCGCCGCATGGTACTCGAATGCACCGTTGTCCCAGCCGGCCCCCTGCGGCCGAGGCCTATTGGTGGCGTCCACGTCAATGCTCACTCCATAGAGGTCGCGATAGGACGTGTAGGCGCTCCACGCCGTGGCATGGTCGATCGCCTCACTGCCCGCCTGCAGCGTGTAGTCCTTGCCCACCGGATCCGTGAACAGCGGATCGCCCATCCTGCAATCGGTTGCCTTGCCGAAGACCGCCTGGAAGCCCGGTAGCGAGTACACCGTGCTGCTGCCCCAGCGGATCCGCGCCGCACCCCCCCCCTGGTAGAACAGGTTGTACAGCAGCTCCGATGCCGTCGCCGTCGGGCCCGACTCCACGAAGACGTGGTTGCCCTGCGGGTCGGTGATGTTGCCGATGATGTTGTTGACGGCCACGATCTTGCCGTTGGAAGGCGTGTTGATGCCCGCGTCGCAATTGTAGATCGTGTTGTTGATGATGTACTTGTTCACCGCGCCGACCAGCGTGATGCCCGCGTTCGACCAGGCGGTCGTCGGCGTGTAGCTGTAGCTCGGGTCGTGGTGAATGTCGTGGATGAGGTTGCCGATGTAGTAGCTGTCCTGCCCGAAGCCCATCCCGCTCGTGCTGCCCGAACTGATCCCGAAACAGCAGTCATAGATGTGGTTATACAGGAACCACACCCGCTCCGGCCCGTACTGGAAGCCCATCCCCGCTCCGTACGCCGACGGCTTCGTGCCGATAGGCCGCAGGCCGTACACCGTGTTCTGCGTGAAGACTACATCGGTCGCCTGCTTGATCCACATGCCCGACTGCTTGTTGTGGTGCGAGAGGTTCCGGCCGACGAAGATGTGGTGCGTGTCCGGCTGCGCCGTCATGCTGCCCGCGTTGATCTGCAGGCCATCGCCGCTGTTGTGGTAGAACTCGCTGTCGAGGATCCAGACGTAACTCGTCCGCCGGGCGATGCACATGCCGTGCACGTCCTGGTCGAAGTCCGCCAGCCAGTTGCCGTTGTCATGCACCTTGTTCCGCACGAAGATCAGGTGGTGGTTGAAGTTCGAACTGCTGTAGCTGTCCAGGCCCATGCCGCCGCCGACGGCATCCCCCTGCACGTTGCAGTCCCGCAGGACGATGTAACTGGCCGGGGCAATCACCTCGAACTTGTAGACGTCCAGCCCCTCCACGATCATGTACATGGCCTCCCGGCTGGTGGCGTTGCAGACACTCAATTTCTTGGCCAGCCGCGGCAGACCCACGCCCCGGATGAAGATCGGCAGCTCCAGCGTCCCCTGCCCGCTGATCTGGAAGAACGGCGCAATCGTGTACGGGCCGCCGTGGATCTCGACAACGCTGCCCGGCGTAAGGCTCGGCGGGATCGTCTTGCGGGGCTTCTCAGGCGTGCCGTAGTTGTAGACCGACTTGCCAGCCACCAGGTACGAGTCCACAGCCAGCGGGTTGGTGTTGTCCAGATAGTGCGTGTACGGACCGTTGCCGGCGTCGTTGTACGGCCCTTCAACACCGTTGAACAGGTACGTCTTGTCCTTGAACATCATGTGCGTCTGTTCGATGCCAAAAGGCGGCACGGGCACGCCGATCGGCGCCTGCCACGGCGTGCCGTTGCCCGTCGGCTGCGGCACGGTCATCACCACGTCAATCATCCGGTTGCTGCCGGTCGCCCCCGAAACCGGGACGACCGAGGGCGTGCCGCGCGCACTGCCCGCGCGACTGGCCCGGCTCGCCGGGCTCGCCGGGCTCCCAAGTGCCGCACTATCACTACCAGAGCGCGACGCACCACTCGTCGAAGCCGCTCGGCTCCCGGCCGACTCCGAGACATTCGTAGTTGTCGTAGCGGGTTTACTCGCTAGGTTGAAGTGCTCGACACTTGCAGCAACCGCGATTATGGCCATCGAGGCAACGACGACCTTGGCAATGGTTCCGGCTGTCACTGGTACCTCCGCACTACACCCCACCCGGCAGGCAGCAGACGGCAGTCTGCTGAATCTGACTGTGCTGTCTTGGTCATCCGCACAGGTTCCGTTGGCTGCACAACACGCCAACTGCTCACAACGTCCGATAACATACATCCGGCCAACAGCTGACGTCAAGGTTCCTCTGCCGAGACGGCGGAATACGTGCGATTTTACGCTGTCGCCTTATCCGAAATCAACGCTCCCCGCCGCGTCAGACCCGAAGCATCTTCACCTGTCTTGACGCCTCCGCCAGGCCGCCACGCTACTATATTGTAATATCCCGCACCCCCGGTCCCGACGCTCGGGTGCTCGGGCCACCACGCTGCCAGCGACTCGCAAGCCGAACGCGGCGCTCGGCCCTAACTACGTATGTCGGCATCCCCCCCGCGATCCTGCAACCCCGCTACACAGCCGCACCCGTAGTCCCGACGCAACCCCAAGGGCCCCTTGTAAGCGAGCTATCCAGACCCGTTCCTCCGCCCCAGCCCGCGCGTTCCTCATGCCAGGCGGCTCTGCACGACCGCCCCGACCCAGCCATCGTCCCCCATGCGTTGTCTGACCCCCCAGTACGATCTATGATGCCTGTAACAGCCTTACGCGGACAAACCTCCGCAGCGGGCTCGGGGGCAACGTTCCATGACACATTCCAAAGGCGACCACGCAGTCGCATCGGCGGTACTTCTCGCCGTCACACTGCTTCTGGTCTGTGGCAGCGGCTACTGGCTGCTGGCCGATCAACTCGCCCGCCCCGTCGACAGCACGCCGCTGCCCCCTGGCTCGTTGGCGCATCTGCCGCAACGGATCGAAGACTGGGCCGGCCAGGACATTTCCCTCACCCCCGAACTTGTCGCCGCCACCGCCACCGACGATCACCTGTACCGCGCATATGAACGGCACGCCGGCACCGAAACGATTGGCTTGTACGTCGCCTATGGCATCAAGGGACGCGACCTCATGCCCCACCGCCCCGAGGTCTGCTACCCCGGCTCAGGCTGGACACCTCGCAGCCGCGAAACGATCCGCCTCGATCTGCCCGACAACACCCCCCTCGATTGCACGCTCTACGAATTCTCCCAGAGCGGGCTCCTCTCCCAGACCATGTACGTGCTGAACTACTTCATCGTCGACGGCCGCTACAGCCCCGACGTCTCCCTGCTCCGCTCCCGCGCCTGGCGAGGCGCAGGCGGCGTGCGTTACATGGCCCAGGTCCAGGTGACCGTCATAGGCGGCGCCTTGCTCAACCGCGAGACGGCCCTGCAGTCCATCCGGCAGTTCACCGCCCTCTCCGCCCTGCCCATCCGCGCCCTGCTGCCAGCCGCGCCCCCGGCCGTCCCCCCCTACACGCCAACAGCCGGAGGTGCGACATGAACCGCGGCGGCTCGCTCGCAGGCCACGGAAAACCACCCCGCTCGACCCAGGACAAAGGCGCCCGCTGGATCAGCACCCGCGCCCCGGGTCTCTCGGCCGCCCTGCTCCTCCTGCTGGCCCTGGTGGCAACGTATTGGCCAACCGTGCTGGACCTGGTCCACGAATGGACGCACGATGAGAACTACTCCGTCGGGCAACTCGTGCCGCTGGCCGCCCTCTATCTGCTCTGGCAGGAACGCGGTGCACTGCGCCGCCTCCGCGCACAACCCTGCTGGTGGGCGGGCGTAGCCCTGATCCTGCTGGCCCAGGCCATGCGCCTCTACGGGCTGCTCGCGTTGTATCAATCCGCGGAACGCTACTCCCTCATCCTGACGATCTGGGGCCTCGTACTGCTCTGCACCGGCACACAGGTCTTCCGCCAGACGATCTGGATCCTCCTGTTCCTGCTGCTGATGGTCCCCCTGCCAGGCCAGATCCACAACCGCATCAGCAACCCCCTGCAAAGTCTCGCCACCGCCGGCGCCGTGTTCCTGCTCGAACTGATGGGCATGGGCGTCAGCCGCGAGGGCAACGTCATTGTCCTCAACGGCAACGTCCAGTTGGAGGTCGCCGAGGCCTGCAGCGGCCTGCGGATGCTCACCGCGTTCGTGGTGGTCGCCGCGACACTGGCCTACGTCGTGGATCGGCCGCGCTGGCAAAAGGCGGTCCTGCTGCTCTCGAGCATCCCTGTGGCGATCGCCTGCAATATCATCCGCTTGTTCGCCACGGCCGAACTGAACTACTGGACCAGCAGCGAGACAGCCGCCAAGTTCTTCCACGACTTCGCCGGCCTGACCATGATGCCCTTGGCAGTCCTGATGCTCGTCGCGGAACTCTGGCTGTTGGACCGCATCATCATCCGCCCGCCAGACCCGCACGCTACTCCATCAGCCCCCCAGACTTCGCCGCACCCCCAGCGGCACAGCCGCCTGTCCTTCCCCCAACACAAACCCTCCGCCAACAGCGATGCGTAGTGCCCGGCACGTCGCGCCACACGCAACGCCCATATCGGTCCCTGCTGCATCTGTATTGCTACATTCCTGCCACAGCACAGGCCGCGCCCGATCCCCCGCCTGGACTGCTTTCCCCCGCGAGGCTAACGTTTGTTAGTGGATCTGGACGATTGGCTCTGCACCGCACCTCGAGCCGTCGCCTCAGGCCACTTCGGGGGTTATTGACTTGTTCTGGCGTGGACTGGCTATTGCAATCGCCTTGGCAGCAAGCATGCCACTATCTGCCCGGGCCGACCCCGCGCCCCGGCTGGGATGGGACACGCCCCGCCCAGCC
>JANYLN010000044.1 GCA_025357795.1 Planctomycetota bacterium | reverse complement strand
AAAAAAACGTATTGCTTGGGCCTTTGGGTCTACGGTCAATCGTGCCTACGGCACTATGGAGGTCAACGGCACCGTAGGAACAACAACTAGTCGGCGCAGCCGGCGCCCATCTTGGCCTTGAGCACGTCACTCTTGAGAAGGAACGCCCCGCTGGCGACGACCCTGGCGTCGGGGTCCAGCCCGGCCAGGATCTCCACGCGGTCGCCCTGGACCTTTCCAACCTGCACGTTGCGGCGTAGCCAGAAGTCGTCCTTCCAGTGCTGGAACGCGAAGGACTGGCCCTGGTCGGTCAGCACGGCGCTGCGCGGCACGAGAGAGACCTGGCCGCCGGTCGGCAGATCGACATCGACGCTGGCGAACATACCGGGCTTGAGCATGCCGCCCTGGTTCTGGAGTTGGACCCGCACCTTGATCGTCCGGGTCGTCTCGTCGACGGTACTGCCGACCAGATCCACGACGCCGCCGAAGGGTTGCTCGAACGCGGGCACGCGGACCGTGGCGCGGGGGGTGTGGCCCTGTGCCATGGACGCGTGCAGGGCCGCCAGGTCCCGCTCGTACAGGTTGCACCAGACCCACAGGTTCGACAGGTCGGCGATCGTGTAGAGGCTTTGGGTTGGCTCGACGCGATTGCCTTCGGTGATATTCTGGGCGGTGATCGTACCGGCACGGGGTGCCCGGATCTCCAGTTCGGCGAACCGGCCGTTATCGTTCGTCTGCGAAACGGTCTGGATCGCCGGATCATCGAGTCCGAACAAGTGCAGCCGCTGCCGGGCGGCGTTGGACTTCGCTTCGGCGAGCCGGGCGGCGTTCTGGGCCTTGAGGCGGTCGAGATTGAGGTTCAGGTGGATTTCCTCGACCAGTGCCATGGAGTCCGCCTGGGCGGTCTGAAACTCGCGTTGGGCGGTCTCGTATTCGGCCTGGCTGGAGGCCTGCTTGTCGAGGAGGGCCTGCTCTCGTTCGGCGACGATGCGAGCCTGCTGGAGCCGGGCGGCCGCTCCGACGAGTTTGGCTCGCCATTCCCCCAGCGGCTCGTTACGGGAAGTGGGCGGTGCGGTCGGGTTCGTCTCCAGGGCCGCCAGCAACTTCTCCAGCGCGGCGGAGATGATCGCCTGCCGCTCCTTCTCGCGGGTGGCGATCTCGGCGGCGGCGAGGGCCTCGAGGTAGGTGGCCTTGGCCTCCCCGAACTCGCTGGAGCGAATCACGGCCAGGACATCGCCCTGGCGGACCTGTTGGCCCAGGCGCGCCTGCACGGCGACGACCTTGCCCGGGGCCACGGGCAGGACATCGACCATGCGGGTCTGGTCGAACTGCACCTGGCCGGTCCACTGCAGTTTCGTCAGCGCCTCGGACTGTTCGACCTTGACGATCCGAGTCAGTGCCTGCAATACCGATGGCTGGACCTTCACGACGCCCAGTTCGTAGCGGCACTCGTCGCAGTCGATCTGCCGGATGTCGTGCTCACACTTTTTGGTCTCGATCTCCTTGAGATTCGGGTTGGCCTGGGCAACCGCGACACCTTCGGCGGGGGAACAGGCGTCGGGTTGCCCGGATGGCGGCGGGCTGTGGGCGACGTCGGCGCACTGCGCCTCGCCTGGTCCGGAGTCCTCTTGCGGAGCCTCCACCTTGGCGGCAGCCGCCTCGGCCCGGCCACCGGAGAACGTGCCGGTGAGCCAGAGCAGTACCAGGGTGATCGTGGCAAAGACGGCCAGCGCCGTCACGGCATGCCGGGTTCCCTTGTGTGTATTCATGGTTATGACTTCTCCTGTGCATCGACTGCGTTTGTTCTGATGGAATCGAGGCTTTGTCCGATAAGGCCTTCGACGTTTGCGGCAGCGCGGTAGTAGTCCGCCAGGACCTGGACGTACTGGATCCTCGCCGCGAAGAGCGTCCGCTGGGCATCGAGCACATCCAGGTAGCCGAACTTACCCTGGCGATAGCCTTCCTGGGAGGCGTCGAAGGCCTTCTGCGCCTCGGGCAGCACGTCGTTCTTGAGGATCAGCGCCTGGGCGTGAGCCGTCGCCAGGGCCTGGTAGGCGTCCGCCAGTTCGCTGTAGGCGCCCGACTGGGCCGCCCGACGGTTTTCCCGGGCCTTGGCCAGGCCGTACGCGGCTTCGCGGATGCCGCCCTGGTTGCGGTCGAAGATCGGCAGCGGGATCGACGCGGAGGCGATGCCGCCATTGCGGCCGGTCTCCCCTTCTCGCTTCCAGCCGCCGGCGAGGGTCAGATCCGGGATCGCCCGGCCCCTCTCCAGTCGCAACACAGCGTGGCGAAGTTCCATTTCTGTTGCCCAACGGGCCACGTCGGGGTTCTGGGCCAGCAGGGCCGCGAGTTGCTCGGCAGATGGAATGGTACCGTCCACTTCGAAGGCGGCCTCGGCGCGCTCGAACCGCGGATTGGTGCTGCCCCAGAGGGCCGCCAGGCGCCGGCGGGCGGAGGGCACGGCCTGGCGGGCCTGCTCCAGTTGCATGCGGACCGTGCCCAGTTGGACCTTGGCCTTCATCTGCTCCAGCGGGGAGGCCTTGCCGCTACGAACGCGTTCGGTTGCGGTGTCGGCCATCTTCTGCGAGGCGCGGACGATCTCTTCGGCCAGCGAGAGGTTCTCCTGGGCCGCGCGCAGGGCCACGAAGGCCTTGGTCGTCTCCGTGAACACGGAGATGCGTTTGGCCTCGTAGTCCCAGCCGGCCAGGTCGCGCTGCAGGGCGGCCACCTTTGTGTGAAGTTGTAGCTTGGGGGACAGGAAGACCACCTGGCCGAGTTGCAGCGTGCGTTCGGCCGTGCGCAGGGGGCTGAAGATATCGATGTCGAAGCCGATCTCGGGGTTAGGCGGCAGGGT
>JANYLN010000017.1 GCA_025357795.1 Planctomycetota bacterium | reverse complement strand
GCTGGCGCTGGTAGCGGTGATCGTGCAGGGCGTGCTGGGTGGGCTGCGGGTGACGGGGTACTTCACGCTGAGCACGGATCCGCACGCGGTCTCGCCCAAGACCTACCTGGCGGTGGTGCACGGCGTGTTCGGGCAGGTGGTGTTTGGACTGCTGACGGCGATCGCGGTGGTGACGTCTACGACATGGTACAGCAGCGTGGTGGCGGAGACGTCGCCTCGGCGGCAGATGGACCGGGCGCTGACGGCGGTGCTGGTGGGGCTGCTGGTGGCCCAGCTGACGCTGGGGGCCTTGGTGCGGCACCTGGTGACTCCGCCTATGCAGATGTTCCACCTGGCCAGCCGACTGCTGCTGGTGCACATCTCCCTGGCGACGATCGTGGTGGTCTGGGGGGCTCTTGCAGGGGCGCGGGCGTGGGGGTTCTACGGCGAGCGGTTCCGCATCCTGCGGCGGTTCGGACTGGGTCTTATCTGGCTGGCGATCGCGCAGGTGCTGCTGGGGTTCGCGTCGCTGGTTGTGACGGGCTCGCGATTCGATCTGAAGGCGTGGCCCTCGCCTACGACGACGGAGGTAATCATCACGACGCTGCACCAGACGGCCGGGGCAGCCATGCTGGCCTGGGCGGTGGGCCTATCACTGTGGGTGCGGCACGAGCCGATGGCGGATTGGCACGCCAAGGGGTTTTCGCCGACGGATTAGGATGGCAGTGGTCAGCTGCCAGTAGCCAGGGAACAGCAACGGCTCCGCTGAAGCGGGAACTCCAAAGCCAGCCAAAGCCGGAACTCCGCACGCTGACGCCAAGCAGCAACGCCTCGGGCATCTTCGCGCAGAACGGCGCGGAGATCATCATCCGCAACTGCTGGATCCACAACAACGCCAACGGCCGGCAGATAGGCAGCAAGAGCCAGGGTGTAACCAACTTGCTGTGCGAGGCGTGCCGGATGGAGAACAACGGCACGGTCGGCAGTCGGTACACGCACAACTTCTACAACGCGGCCGAGCCAATCATCGTGCAGTACTGCTACATCGGCGGGCTGAAGGCCGGGGCAGACGGCCAGAACTTCAAGGACCGCGGCAGCGGCACGGCTGGCGGGGCGTTCACGGCGTACGTATACCGGTTGGTCGGGGACATCAACCAGGATCGGTCCGTGGACGTGGTGGACCTGCTGACGCTTGCGGCGGGCTGGGGAACGGCCAGCGGCGAGGCGGGTTACGACGCGGCAAGCGATCTGAACGGCGACGACTCGATCGACGTGGTGGATCTGCTGATTCTGGCGGAGAGATGGGGAACGTCGGTGGCGGAGGGGGATGTTGTTCTTTGATATTCGCTATTTGTGGCTGACGCCGGCAGTGGCAGCCTTATCTATCGCTCCATCGGAAAGATCCTGCCTTGGGAGATTCTTCGGCCCCCGCTGACATGTAGTTGTCTTCCGGCATACCAAGGATGACAATCACGACATAGCAGCAACAATAACAGTCACGGTCACAACGGCGCGGGCTTTAAGTCCGAACTCTGGAACGCATCCTTCCCTGGCGTGCTTCGACTGCGCGCAGGGTGCGGGCGCGGCGCCTATTGCTTGCCGCGCTTGGGACGCGGGACGTTGGCCTGCGGCAGGTGGACCAGGGGGGGCTCCCGATGGGCCGGGCCGGTGTGGTTGGCCAGGGCTAGGCTGCTTTCGGTGCTGCGACTGGTCTGCGAGTAGGAGTAATAGGCTTCTGTCACGGAGACGTTGGCGACCACCGAGCCGAGCAGCCGGGCGCCCACCGAGAGCAGGCGCTGGCAGGCGAGCTTGATGGCCTTGCGGTCGGAGTAGCCTACTAGCGAGGTGACGATGACGCCTTCGACGGCGTGGGCCCAGACCAGGGCGTCGGCCGCACCGAGGGTGGGCGGCGAATCGACAATCACGTGGTCGTATTCGTCCATGGCCTGGCGAACCAACTGGCGGGCGGAACGGGTGTTCAGCAAGGTGCGGGCCGAGTGACCGTTGCAGTGGCCTGGCAGGACATCCAGGCCGCGGATGCCGGTGGCGGCGGCGCAGGTGTGCAGGTCCCGCTGGCCTAGCAGGACGTCGCAGAGGTCGCCGTGCGGCTCGACGTTGAGCAGGCGGGCGATCTGGGGGGCCTGGATGTCGCCGTCGATCAGCAGGACACGGCCGCCGGGCTCGGCGAGGCTGATCGCCAGGCTGACGGCGAGGCTGGTCTTGCCTTCGGCGGCCTGGGCACTGGTGATGAGCATGGATTTTGGCGCGGTGCCGTCGGTGCCGAGGCTGGCCAGGGAGGTGCGGATGAGCCGGTAGCTTTCCAGGAAGTGTTCCTTGGAGATCCGGCCGGACTGCAGTTCCTTGACGGAGGGGATGGCCCCGAGCATACGCAGGCCGAGGCTCGCTTCGACCTGGCCGGTGTCATGCACGTGCGGGTCGAGCAGGTCGCGGACGAGGGCGGCCGAGCAGGCCAGACCCATCGCCAACACGAGCACGACCAGGGAGAGCTTCATCCGCTTGTCCTTGATGCCGTCGGGGTAGATCTCGGGAGGTGAGGCGACGCTGATGCGGGTGGGCCGTTGGCTCTCGGTCTCGAGCTGCTTGAGGGTCTCGACGATGCGGTCTAGGTCGGCCTTGGCCTGGATCCGCTGCTCGGTGAGATCCTTGATCTGCAGGCCTTGCTGGCCGACTCTAAGACCTTCGGCATCTCGCTGGCTGAGGCGTCCTTCAAGCATCTCTCGTTTCTGCTTGGCGCCGGCGAGGTCGCTGGCGAGCCGCTGGCGAGCGTCGAGCAGTCGCTGCTGGTGCTTGCGCTGGATCTCGCGGTCGGTCATGCCGGCGGCGCGGTCGCGTTCCTGCTCGATCTTCTGCTCGAGGAGGTCGAGGTTTTTGCGGACGGCTAGGACGTCCTTGTGATTGTCGGGCAGGTTCAGGCGCAGGCGGGTGAGCTTGGCGGTTTCCTCATCGACCTCCTTCTTGACCCAGCGGACGCCGGGATCGGCGTCGATCATCTGCTCGCGGAGGGTCGCCAGGTCGGGGGGCAGCACGCCGTTGTCCAACTGCTTGATCTGGTTCTCCAGGTCGAGGATCTGCAGGTCGAGGTCTTCAAGCCGCTGGCGAGCGTCGGAGATGCTTTTTTCGAGGCCCTGGCGGCGCAAATCGAAAATGGTGTCGCTGGCGGTGCCGGCCTGGGCAGCGAGGGTATCGATCTGCCCCTTCAGGTCGGTCAGGCGTTTGCGGAGTTCCTGTTCGCGGCTGAGCAGGAGTTCGCGGCGGCGGACCATGTTCTGGCTGTCTTGGCCGCCCGCGCGGGCCATGTAGGCATCGAGGATGGCGCGGGTCAGTCGCAGGGCGGCGTCGCGGTTCTCCTGGCGGACGGAAATCTCGAGCAACTGGCTGCGCGGGACGGTGCTGACGGAGAGGGCCGTGTAGAGCGAAGTGGCTGGGTCGCTGCTCTGCTGGACGGGCAGGTCCTTGACGGTGGGGTCTGCCAGGTCGGCGGTCAGGATCTTGCGGCTGCCGATCACCTTGACCTGGGTATAGAGGAAGGTGTCCCAGTTTGGCATGATCGGCGAGGCGTCGGGAAAGAGGATCGCCTGATTGAGGGGGGAGACCTCGACCAGGGCGGTCGCGGTGAAGTACGGCTGGACCATCTGCCAGACCCCGGCCAGGCTGATCGGCGCGACGAGCAGGAGGACTAGCAGGATGATCCGCCAACGGCGGAGCATACCCAATGCCAGGCGACCGAGGTTGGGCCCCGAGGCCGCGTCGGGGCCCAATGGTTCTGTGCCCGCGGTGGGCTCCGTCAACGGGACGGGCTCGTACGGCTGAATTTCGTGTTGTGACATGATCACTCCCTGGTGTATGCATTCGCCCCGCAGACCAACGGCGGGCTCGGACATAGCGGACGCAGACCTGCGCATGCCGGCCGGCATCCGGTGTTGGGCGCACGGACATTCGAGAAGAGTGGTTCTCCGCCGGGTCTGCACTTCCTAACCCGCTGCCGGCGGCGAGGGCATAGCCCGCCAGACATACTCATGTGAATGTATAGGAGCGTAGTTGCGGAAACTCAAGGAACAGCGGGCTTTCCATATGGGGAGACAGGTTCCGGGCAAGGGTGGCGGGAAAACGGGCAACGGTCAGTAGCAACAAATACGGTAAAGGTGGTTACCGGTTGCCAGTAACAAAAACCATATCCACTGAACAAAACGCAAGAAACGCAAAAGGGAAGGCAACGATGGCTGACGCCAGAAGGGAGGACCTTTCCTATCGTCCCGTTCGTAGGATCGTTCCGATGGAGATTCTTCGACCCTCGCGGATGTGGAGTACCCACGGCAGATGCCGACCGGGGCACTGAGAATGGCAACAACGGCGCGGGCTGAAGGCCGAACTCCGGCACGCATCCTTCCCGGCCAGACATGTGAGCTGTGGGCTGGCCGGGCGGAGCTGCTGCGGGATCGCGCGCGGCGCCGGCGAAGCGTGAGATCTGACGACTGAATTTGCATCGCGGCAGTCGCGAATTCGTTCAAGACGGCTGGTCGCTTGCGTCGAACTCTTCAATGAAGGCTGCATCAGTGTTGTGCAGGAGGGAGATCGGCGATGCGCAATCTGTGCGTCACGTTTGTCCGGGCGACGGTGTTACTCAGTCTTGTAGCTGCGGTAGCGAGTCTCTGCGGCTGCGATGAGCTGCAGAATCAGATCGACAGTCTTGTTAGCGGTACGATCAGCGTCACAGACGGGACAATCATGCCGGCCGGGGATGCAGCGACCGTATCGGCCAATGGTGCACCGGTTGCATCATTCGTCATTGCGCCGGATGCAGGTGGATCGGGACTGGTGACGCTCGATGCCAGTGCCAGCCATGATGTTGACGGAGAAATCGCGTCCTACAATTGGGTGATCAGCGACGCCAGCGGCGTCTACGCCATGTTCGTCGGTCGCGATGGGCGGCTGATCGATTTCACCTTTGACCCAGGCCGTCAGTACTCAATCTGCCTGACGGTCTGCGATGACCAGGGGGCCAGCGATACCCAGGGGCAATCCTTCGCATTACCGGCACTGCAGGTGCAACCCGGGCGGGTGGATCTGGCCGAGTCGCTTGCGGATGCAGCGCTGGAGATTGCCAATCCGGGCAGATCATTATTGACTTTTGGAGTCGTAGTCACGTATGTTATCGGTCCAAGCGGCTGGCTGCATGTGTCGCCGGTCGAAGGAACGTGCGAGCCTGGTCATCACACCATCGTTCAACTGAGCGCGGATCGGGGTTCGCTGCCCCCAGGGGGATGTAGTGCGGAGGTCGCAGTGACAGCAGGAACGATCACAAGGACGGTTCTTATCAGCTTGGCCGTCGTCGCGGCAGCGACGAGCGTGGACCTGATTGATTTCGGCAGCAGTTCCAGCACCGCCGATTTCGCGGTCTGGAACGGCGGGGCCGGCGCGCTTCAATACGAGGTGACGGACGAGCCGAGTTGGCTGCGGGTGGAGAATCCGGCGGGCAGCAGTAGCGGCCCGGAGGATCGTGTGATCGTCCGGGTGCGGGCGGATCGATCTGATCTGGTGCCCGGGGTGTACGATGGACGGCTTGTGGTCGCGCCTGTGGCTACGCAGAGCGGCTCGAGCAAGACCATCAATGTCACGATGACCGTGATGCCCACTTCAGGCAAGACCAGTTCGACGACTTGGCAGAACATGGCGCTGCCTGGCCAGAGCGGGGCGTTCACGGCAGAGTTCGATGCGGTGGCCAACGCTGCCAACATCAACGGCGTGACGGCGCTGTCAACGTCGACGATCTCGACCTACGCCAACTGCGCCATTATGGTGCGGTTCACAAATACCGGAACGATCGACGCGCGCAACGGCGCGGCATATGACGCGAGTACGCCGATCTCGTACGTAGTGAACAAGAACTATCACTTCCGCCTGGCGATTAACGTGGCTGCCCACACCTACAGCGCGTACGTCACCCCGGCCGGGGGCAGCGAGCAGACGCTGGCGAGCAATTTCGCCTTCCGCACGGAGCAAGCGTCTGTCACGAGCCTGGCGAACTGGGGGCTGCAGGCGGGGGCGGGGACGCACACGGTCAGCAACTTTCAGTTAGTGGCAGGGCCGCTGGCGGCGGAGGCCGGTGCGAACGTCACGATCGCGGCGGGCGGTTCGACGACGCTGGCGGGCTCGGGCAGCGGCGGGACGGCGCCGTACAGCTTCAGCTGGAGTTCCATGACGGGTCTGTCCAGCGCGACGGTCGCCAACCCGATCGCCTCGCCTGGCAGTACGACCACGTATACCCTGACGGTGCGCGATGCGGCCAGCAAGACCGCCAGCGACAGCATCACGGTGACGGTCAGCGCTTCGGGCGGCTTGGGTCCGACGCACTACGTCAGCCCCAGCGGCAACGACGGCAACGCCGGCACGGCGGCGTCGCCCTGGAAGACGCTGGGTAAGGCGGGCAGCACCGCGCAGGCCGGGGCGACCGTGATTGTTAAGGCCGGCACGTACTACGAGGCACTCAATCCGGGCTACAGCGGTGCCAGCGGCAAATTGATTACCTTCAAGAGCGAAACAGCGCTGGGGGCGATCCTGGACGGGCAGAACAGCCGCAGCAGTGGTGTGGACCTGTCAGCCCCACGGTCATACATCCGGATCGAAGGGTTTACCATCCGCAACCACACGGGCAATGCCGTTCACATCCATGACTTCTATGGCACGGGCGGCAACTACAATCAGATCGTCGGCTGCGAGATCCTCAACAACAGCGAGGACGCGATCAGTTGCCGCAACACGGTCGGCACGTTGGTGGAAAGCTGCGACATCCACGACAACGGGCTGACGGCAGTGGCGATGGGCGGGCAGTACTACTCGCGCGACCTGGTCGTACGCAACAACAAGATCCATCACAACGTCAAGGACGGCATCCAGGGCAGTGGCTACAACATGCTGGCCGAGGGGAACTACTTCTACGACCAGTTCCACACCGATGCCCACCAGGACGCCTTTGACATCGAGACGCTGGACGGCGCGACGATCCGCAACAATGTCATCAGCGATTTCACACAGCTGATCTACGGCTCCCTGGGTAACGGGCCGGTCAACTACTGGAAGGACATCAAGATCTACGGCAACCTGTTCTACAACTACCGCTACTGGACGGTCAGCGGCGGGACGTGTCCGGCGATCAACATGGGCACGGCGTACACGGACCACTACCTGCAGAATATCGAGATCTTCAATAACACCTTCGGGTACTTGGGCGATGGCCAGAAGGCGATCACGATCTACGGGGCGGCCGGCACGAGGATGGACGGCCTGCGGATCTACAACAACATCTTCTACAACTGCCGGGGGGCCAGTGGCGTGGCGGTGGACTGGACGATCAACGCCACAAACCTGGTGGTGGACTACAACTGCTATTACGTGGTGACGCCGCGGGCGGGTTACGACACGCACTCGCTGCAGGCGGATCCGAAGTTCGCAGGCTACTCGCCGGCCAGCAGTTGGAACTTCCACCTGCTGAGCAGCAGCCCGTGCATCAACACAGGCGATCCGAGCCTGAGCAGCCACGTGACGGTGCCGACGCCGTTCCTGGACATGGACGGCACGAGCCGGCCGTTAGGGGGGCGGCATGACATAGGCGCGTACGAGACGCAGTAGGGGCGAACGTCCAGAGAAGGAAAAGTCGGCAAGGCAAAAACAAAACGGTCCGGCCTGCAGCACGCAGGCCGGACCGTTTTCTTACGTCCGGCGGCCGGGGTGGAGTGGGGCATTGGCGCACCAGAGGCGGGTCGGTGACGGCTAGATGATCCGAGCGGAGGACATGGCTGACACACCTGTGCGACATAGGAGATCCCCGGAGGAGGGAACGGCGGGCAAAAACCATTGTTAGAGGGGTCTGGCGGATGGGAGGGGCGATGTTACAGTCCTATGGAATGGTGTATCGGGCCAGTACACAATGAGACAAATCGCCTCGGCAGCGATACGCGACGGTCGGCGGCGCCCCGGCAGCGTTGAACGTAACTCTTTGTCCTGCAAAAGGCAAAATACGGTAGAATCACGAGCGCAGGATTATAATTAAATAAAACCAGCAGTGGCGGCCGATCCGCAGGTCTAAGCGGCGCAAGTACCTCCTTCGAGACAAGGGTAATACCCGATGCGCGTTATCGGGGAAACCCCTATTTTCTGCTTGACACTCCCCGGGGATCCCCTATATTATCGGCCGCAGTAGCCGGTTGTGTGTTACACCGGCGAACAGAACCTGCATCGCAAACATACGATGCGGTCAAAACCTAACGGCGGACCGAAAGGTCTGCCGGCCTGCCGGGGGGCAAGCGGAGGTTAGCAGTGAGAGTAGTTTCCTTCTCGAAGACGGTTGCAGTTTGGGCCGTCGCAGCAGCCGCGGCAATCACACTCCCAGCCCAAGCAATTACCAGTACGACAGCCTGGAAAAACTCCCCACTAACCGCACAGACCGGCACCTTCACCGCTGAGTTCGATGCCGTGCCTGGCGCGGCCGCGATCGACGCGGTTGTGGCGCTGTCGAGTGCAGCGGCCAGTAGCTACAACAGCTGCGCGCCCATGGTCCGCTTCAACAGCGCCAACGCGATCGACGCACGCAACGGTGGCAGCTACGCGGCGGCCACCGCGACCCCCTACGTGGCCGGCAAGAGCTACCACGTCCGGCTGGTGGTCAACGTCGCGACGCGGACGTACGACGCGTATGTCACGCCGGCGGGCGGCACCGAGCAGAAGCTTGGCGGAGGGTACGCCTTCCGTAGCGAGCAGGCCTCGGTGACCAGCATCGCCAACTGGTCGCTGATCGCCGAGATCGGGACTCTGACGGTTAACAACTTCAAACTGGGCGGGACGACAGTTGTCAGCGCCGGCACCGACCAGACGATCACTCTACCGGCGACGGCGACGCTGGCCGGCATGGTCAACGGCGCCGCGACACTGCCGAGCGGCTCGACCGCGGCCTGGACCAAGGTCAGCGGCACGGGCACGGTCACGTTCGCCAACCTCTACGCCCTGAGCACGACCGCGACGTTCAGCGCGGCCGGTGCGTACCAGTTGCAGCTGGCGGTCAGCAGCAACGGCCAGTGGGTGATCGACACGATGAATGTCACGGTCAACGCCGCGTCGACGGGTAGCACCACGACCTGGAAGGACACGCCGATGGCGGCCCAGACGGGTTCGTTCACGGCCGAATTCGATTCGACGCCCGGCGCCGCGAAGATGGACGGTGTGACGGCCCTGTCGCCGGCGGCGATCAGCGGCTACGGCGGCTGCGCGGTGCTGGTGCGGTTCAATGACGCCGGCACGATGGACGTCCGCAACGGCGATGCGTATGCCGCGACGACGGCGGTTGCCTACAGTGCTGGCAAGAACTATCACTTCCGGATGGTGATCAACGTTCCGGTCCGTACGTACGACGTGTACGTCACGCCGGCGGGCACGGCCGAGCAGAAGATCGCCAGCGCGTACGCCTTCCGTAGCGAGCAGGCGACCGCGACCAGTCTGGCCAACTGCGGCATGGTTGCCAGCACGGGTTCGCACACTGTCAGCAACTTCAAGGTAAGCGCCACGGTCCAGCCGGCCCTGACTGCCAGCGCCGGTGCGGATAAGAGCATCACTGCCGGCAGTTCGGCCGCCCTGAGCGGTTCGGCCAGCGGCGGCATCGCCCCGTATACCTACAGCTGGACCCCGACGACGGGCCTAAGCAGCGCGACCAGTGCGACACCGACGGCCTCGCCGAGCGTGACGACGACTTACACCCTGACGGTCAAAGATGCGGCCGGCACAACCGCGACCGACAGCGTCATCGTGACAGTTGGCGCCGCCACGCAGACCCTGACGGCGACCGCGGGCGCGGACGTGAGCATCACCGTGGGCGGTTCGACCACGCTGAACGGTTCGGGTAACGGCGGCACGCTTGCGTATGCCTTCAGCTGGACCCCGACGATGGGCCTGAACAGCGCGACCAGTGCGGCCCCGACTGCCTCGCCGGTCAGCACGACGACCTACACCTTGACGGTCACAGATGCGGCCGGCAAGACCGCGACCGACAGCGTCGTGGTGACGGTCAACTCGACCCCGCCGACCGGGACGACTTACTACGTCAGCCCCAGCGGCAACGATAGCAACGCCGGCAGTAGCGCCGCGCCATGGAAGACGCTGAGTAAGGCGGCCAGCACCGCGCAGGCCGGGACGACCGTGATCGTCAAGGCCGGTACGTACTACGAGACGCTCAATCCGGGCTACAGCGGCGCCAGCGGCAAGTGGATCACCTTCAAGAGCGAGACGGCACTGGGCGCGATCCTCGACGGACAGAACAGCCGCAGCAGTGGTGTGGACCTGTCAGCCCCACGGTCATACATCCGGATCGAAGGGTTTACCATCCGCAACCACAAGGGCGATGCCGTGTACATGCACGACTACTACAGCCGTGGCGCGGACTACAACCAGGTCGTCAACTGCGACATCTCCTACAACGCCGGTGATGCCGTCAACGCCCGCAACACGGTCGGCACGCTGGTGGAAGGCTGCGACATCCACGACAACACCCTGACGGCAGTGGCGATGGGCGGACAGTACTTCTCGCACGACCTGGTGGTCCGCCGCACCAAGATCCACTACAACGGCAAGGACGGCATCCAGGGCAGCGGCTACAACATGCTGGTCGAGTACAACCAGATGTACGACAACAGCCACACCAACAGCCACCAGGACGCCTTCGACATCGAGACACTGGACGGCGCGACGATCCGGTACAACTCGATCAGTGACTTCACCCAGCTGATCTACGGCTCCCTGGGTAACGGGCCGGTCAACTACTGGAAGGACATCAAGATCTACGGCAACGTGTTCTTCAATGACAAGTACGCCAACGGGGGCGGCTACCAGGGCAGTTCGGGCACCTGCCCGGCGTTCAGCATCGGCACGGCCACCTCGGGCCACTACCTGCGGAATATCGACGTGTTCAACAACACGTTCGGGTACCTGGGCGATGGCCAGAAGGCGATCGTCGTCTACGGTGCGGCCGGCACAACGATGGACAACATCCGCATCGTCAACAACATCTTCTATGACTGCCGCGGTGCGAGCGGTGTGGCGGTGGACTGGACGAGCAACGCCACCAACATGGTGGTCGACTACAATTGCTACTACGTGGTGACGCCGCGGGTCGGCTACGACGCGCACTCGATCCAGGCGGATCCGAAGTTCGTGAACTACGCTCGCGTTGGCAGTGCGAAGGACTTCCGCCTGCAGAGCACAAGCCCGTGCATCAACGCAGGTGACATGGCCCTGAGCAGCCATGCCAATGTGCCCTCGCCGTTCATCGACATGGATGGCACGAGCCGTCCGCTGGGTGGGCGGTACGACATCGGGGCGTTCGAGAAGCAGTAAGAACCGGCTCGACGCCCGAATCTGAAAACAATACCGGCCCAGCCTGCCAAACGTGCAGGTTGGGCCGGTGACTTTTTATGGGGCAATGGCCAGGGGTCCAGGGCACAACAACAGCCACCGTTGCCGGTCGCTGGGCGAGAATCAGGAAGCCCGGTTCTGCTCGGCGATGATCCAGCCTCGCCCGGGGGTGTGCGGCTGCAGGGTCGTGGCAAAGCCGCAGGACTTCAGGTGGTCGAGCAGTTCGGCCTCGGTGTGCGTACCGGCCAGATCGCAGTGGTAGAGGATGATGAGCCGCTCGATCCGGCCGAGGATGTCCTTGCTCGAGTTCAGCAGGATGTCGAACTCCGCCCCTTCGCAGTTCAGTTTGGCCAACTGGCAGCGCTCGATGTGGTGGTCGCGCATGTAGTTGCCCAGAGTGTCGGTGGGGACTGTCTCGCCGTACTTGGAGTAGCGGTTGGTCATGCTGTGGCCCCAGTTCCCCTCGCCGAGGTCGTAGTAGAGCGTGCCGGTGCCCTTGTAGCCGGTCAGGGCCAAGTGGGCGACGTGAATGTTGTCGAGACGGTTCAGGGCGGCATTGATCTGCAGGAGGTTGCAGGTCTCATGGCAGGCCTCGATCGCATGGACGGCGCCGTCAGGGACCTTGGAGGCGGCCAGCAGCGCGAACCCGCCAATGTGCGCGCCGATGTCGATGATCACATCCGTAGCGGCGGGCGTGTACTGCGGGATGGCGGGGAAGTAGATGTCATGGTCGAAGCTATGCTGCTCGAGAATGCTCTCGTCGGGGGTGCCCACGCGGTAGGCGACCTGGAAGTGACCGATGCACGCGATGTCCAGGCTGCTGCCGGGCGCGCGGTTGGAGCGGAAGGCGGCGAAGGAATTGCGGAACCGCTGCATTTGAAAGAAGGCCCGGTCGCGGAACAGGCGGAGCGGGCGCTTGACCTGCGTGGACAGCAGACGCGAGACGGCGGCACTGGCGTTCATTACCGGGCTCCTTGAATAGTGTTCTGGCAAACGGTCGCATCGGTGCCAGTATGTTCAGGTACAGACGGGCTCCTGGAGAGCCCGGGTCATTTCTTCGACGATGCGGCCGGCGACGGCGGGCCAGGTGAAGCGGGCAGCCACGAACTGCTTGCCTTGGCGGCCCATCTGCGCGGCGGTTTCGCTTGAACGAAGAATGCGCAGCAGGGCGTCGGCGACGGGCTGCGGGCGCGACTCCTGCACGAGCAGGCCGGTCTGGCCGTCGAGCACGGCCTCGCGGCGGCTCTGGCGATCGAGCGCGACCACAGGAGTCCCGGTGTACTGGGCCTCCAGCACGACGTTGGGGAAGGCATCGAACTCCGACAGGAGGCAGAACACATTCGCCCGTTGGTAGGCCCGCTGGAGCGCCGCGTACTCCTGCGGCACGTTGCGATGCAACCGGCCGAGGATCTCCACGCCGGGGGCGTTGATCTTGGGGTGAGTGCCGATGATCGTCAGCGTGGCATCGGGCAACTGCTGGCGGACGCGGCGGAAGGCCTCGACGAGCAGGGGACCGCCCTTGCTCTCCCACTCCAGGGCGACAAAGAGGATGTTGCGGCTGGAGTACTTGTCCGGGGCGGGCTCGAGCTCCTCGAGGTTGGCACCGGCGCCGACGACGATGACCTGTTCGGGCGACTGGCCGCAGTCGTGGATGACGCTCTGGCGGATCCACTCGGAGAGCACGAACACGCGGCGGCAACTGTCGAAGATGAACCGCTGGGTGGCGACCGCCTGCCGGAGTGTGCGGTCGTCGAGGTCATTCAGGCCGAACATGCCGGCCCGATAGGCCTCGGAGATGGTCATGTCGGTGATGCAGAAGTGCCCAATGCCCGGCAGACGCGGCGCGACGTGCGTGCCAACCTGCAGGATCGCCTGGGCGGGCGGCAGGGTCCGCAGCTTCTGCTCGAGTCGGCGAGACATCTGCTCGACGGTCCGCGGGTGCCAGAGCCAGCGGCGGTTGAGTCGCACGTTCCAGAATCGCGGCCCGCGGGCCAGCGTGTAGCAGCCGTCGAGGATATCGCGCTTGTGCAGGAGGATGGCGCTGGCCGAGCCGGCCAGGCACCCCATCTTCTCGAGCGTGGCGAACAGCTGGCGCGACAGACCCGAGAAGGTGCTTGGCGCGAACGGGTCCCCCCAAGCGGTGGCTATTACTTGTAAGCGATCGTCCATTGTCCTACCGGTCCTCGTGCGAGCGGGCGGCGGGGGCGAGGTGCGGTGGCCGTCCGCGGGAATATTACCGCGAGCGCTCCGGCCAGACCGAGTAGCCCGTAAAAGAAGATTTCCATCTGGCCGAACAGCGAGACCGACCAGAACGCCATCATCAGGCCGATCAGGCTGGTGGCGACGGCCCAGCAGCAGCAGCGGCCCGCGGGGCCGAGGCTGGCGGCATGGGCACGGACGGTGTTGCGCATGGCGGAGGCCAGGACCGCCAGGTAGACCAGCAGCCCGAAGATGCCATAGACCACGGCGTGGACGATGTAGTCATTCACGCCGTCGCTGCGCTTGTTGCCGTCGATGAGCGGGCCCCAGCCGGGGTCGGTGAAGCCGTAGCCGAACTGCCAGTACTGCGGCAGCATCATGATGGCTACATCGATCAGGCGGGCGCGGTACCAGGCGGAATCGCCATCCATCGCTAGGTCGCCCAGTACGTAGTAGAAGTGGCGGTTGCTGAGGAACTCGATGGCGATGCACAGTAGGATCGTCCCGACGATCAATGGCTTGACCAGGTACTTGGCGCGCTCGAGGGCCAGGCAGACGAAGACCACGATCAGCGCCATGTACGGGCCGCTGGAGACGGTGGACAGGACGCCGGCGACGCAGGCCAGCATGGCGGGCCAACGGAGCATCCGCCAGGCGGGGCGGTCGAAGCGCAAGAGCCGGACCAGCGGGAGCAGGCAGGCGAACCAGAGTCCGAACATGATGGTCTCGCCGTGTGGCCCCATCGCACGGAAGAGCCCTTGGCGTTCCTGGTACTCCATGCCCTTGTTGGCAGCGAAGGGGCAGTACTGGCCCAGGCCGAAGTAGATGCTCTTGGCGTAGAAGGTCTCGACCAGGCCCATGATCGCCAGCGGGATCACGGCAATTGCGCAGGTGCGGACGACCACCAGAAGCGAGTCGAAGTCGACGACCACGAG
>JANYLN010000016.1 GCA_025357795.1 Planctomycetota bacterium | reverse complement strand
CCGCTGTTGTCTTTGGCTTTGCTATTCCGGTACAATCTCGTCTTTTGCACAAGTGCGTCGAGAAGATCACCTTGTGCGGCCGGCGAGGATGCGGAGCGTCGCCGGCCCGGATGGATCGAGCCTTCAGCCAGGAGTGGGGGCGTTGCGGTGCCCAAATGCACCGGCCACAGGCGTCCTTAGCGTATGTCGGACAATGGTCAACGTAGCGGCAGTACTTCGCCGCCCCGAGGCAGCGACAACCCGCAAGCCCCGTCGGTGGCACCGATCCTGCCAGATGCGAGCGTCAAAGATCCGCCAGAGCGGGTCGTGGCGGTTTCGCCGCTGGTAACCGGCAACATCCGCCGGCAATTATTCCAGTTGGCGCTACCGACCCTGGGCGAGCAGTTACTGGGCAGCATGGTCACGATCGTGGACGCGTGGCTGGCGGGGCATCTGAGCCGGGACGCGGTCAACGCGGTCGGCTTTTCGGTCTACATCTCCTGGCTGGTCTGGATGGTCTTCACCGCGATCGGGGCGGGGGCGACGGCCGTGGTCGCCCGCGCGATCGGGGCGGGTCGCAAGGGCGAGGCGCGTACGGCTGTGAGTCAGGCCATCGGGGTGGCGGTAATGGCGGGGGCCGTCGCGATGGTCCTGATTGTCAGCAGCGCGCCGCTGATCGCCTGGCTGGTCTGGGGCAACCAGGGGCCGGCGACGCCCATGCGGCAATTCCTGCAGATCGAGGCGATAGGGCACGTCTTTGTCAGCGTCACCGCCATCGGCATCGGCTGCATGCGGGCTTCGGGCGACACGCGCATGCCGCTGAAGATCATGGGGCTGGTCAACCTCTGGAACGTGGCGACGGCCACAACCCTGGTGCGGGGGCTGGGCTGGGGTGTACAGGGGATCGCCGCGGGGACGGCCAGCGCGAGAGCGGTCGGGGGTCTGCTCACGTTGGCGGTGCTGCTGAGCCGGCGGACGAAGGTGCGGCTGACCTTCGCGCGGATGTGGCCGCAGGCGCCGTGGATCCGGCGGCTGGTGCGGATCGGGTTGCCGGCGGCACTGGAGAGCGGGTCGTTCTGGATCGTGCAGGTGATTTTCGTGACGATCATCAAGCACACGCAAGGGCTGTACAGCGGGGAGGTCAACTTCGCAGCACATGTGATCGGGCTGCGGGTCGAGTCGCTTTCGTACATGCCGGCCAACGCGTGGGCCTTTGCCGGCGGGGCGCTGATGGGCCAGTGCCTGGGGGCGGGGCTGCCGGATCGGGCCCGGCGGGTGGGCCTGGAGGCGTGCCTGCAGGGCGGGCTGCTGATCACGCTGATGGGCTTCGTCTACTTTTTCGCGCCGGGGTTCATCTTCCGGCAGTTCACCAACGATGCGGAGGTGATCGCGGCGGGAATTCCAGCGATGAAGCTGCTGGCGTTCCTGCAGCCGTTCCTGGCAATCTGGATCATCATGGGTGGGTGTCTGCGCGGCAGTGGAGACACGCGGGGGCCGTTTGTCGTGACACTGCTGTCGGGTTTTTTCGTCCGGCTGCCGCTGGGGTATCTCGGGGGGATCTATTGGGGCGGCGGGCTGGTCGGGGCGTGGATCGGCATGTGCGCGGATGTGGCGGTGCGCTGCTGTCTGTATAGCCTGCGATTCTGGCGGGGTGGTTGGCAAAAGGTGAAGGTCTAGCAGGAAGGAATCGGAGCATGTAGCTGCACCAGGAAGAGCCCTGCCGTCGGCAGACGGTGGAGTTGAATGGGTACCGCGCGGGTGTGGCGTACGGCTGTTTTCAGCCGCCTGCCGCACAATCCGGGCTCGCGTCCCTTTGCCTTTTCCGGGCTTTCTGCTTCAATCAGGGGATTCATTTTGGCGGCGAATCGGATCGGCCTGACAGGAGATTGACGGTATGGCATTGCAGGGCGTCTACGTGCAGTACTATCGCGAGCCGAGCCCGCCGCGTTCGGCGTGGAAGATGGACCTGGAGCGGATCGCCGCGGGCGGGTTTGCCGGGATCCAGCTGCGTCCGCAGTGGCGCTGGCACGAGCGGCGGGACGGCGAGTTCACGTGGGACGAACTGCACGAGTTGTGCGAGATGGCGGCGGGCCAGGGTCTGCGTGTGGTGGTCCAGTTCATCGCGGAGATGGCCCCGGGGTGGTTCTTCAACAAGTTCCGGGCGTACCGCTGCGACTTTTCGGGGGTCGTGCGGCCGCCGGGGGCGATTTCCGCGATGTACATCGGCGGCTGGGAGCCGTGCTATGACCATCCGGCGACGCCCGAGTATGCCGGCCGGTTTATCGCCGAGGGGGTCAAGGCCCTCAAGGGGCACCAGTGCATCGAGGCCTGGCACGTCTGGAACGAGCCGCGGAGCCGGCCCGGCTGGGACTGCGGCTGCGAACATTCCGTCCGCGCGTACCGGGAGTGGCTGCGGGGGCGCTATGGCACGATCGAGGGGCTCAACGAGGTGACAGGCAAGGCGTGGGGGCATTTTGACGAGATCCTCCCGCCGATGCTGACCAGCGACTACACCGAGATCTTCCTGTGGCGGACCTGGGCGGTCGAGCGGGTTGCCCCGCGGGTTGGCTGGGCGGCGAATGCGGCGCGCCAGGCAGACCCGAGCCGGCCGATCTGGAGCCATGTGGGCTTTGCGATGCCGGGGCAGAATCCTCTCAACGACGGCTCGCCGGACTGGCTGACCGCGCGGCAGGTCGATTGCTACGGCCTGTCGATGCCGCTGCGGGGTGAGCAGATCGGGGAGGTCAACATCCAGCGTTGGCCGCTGGGCGCTTCCATGCTCAACGACTGGATCCGCTGCGTGAGCCCCGAAGGCAAGTATAACGCGTGGGAGATCTACCCGGACCTGGGGCTGGGGGTCCAGGGCGTGCCGGCCGAGCAGTTCGGCACGTGGCTGTGGCAAGCGGCGGCGGCGGGTTCGGAGCGGATCTGCATCTGGCAGTACCGCAGCGAGCGGATCGGCACGGAGAGCGGAGATGCGGGGCTGGTCGAGATCGACGGCACGGATAAGCCGCACCGGCTGGAGGCGTCGGCGTTCATAAGAAAATGGAACGAGCGGCGCGAGGTGCTCGATGCGCTGCGGCCGGCGACGCCGAAGGTGTGGATCGCATATGACTTTGCCAGCCATCTGCTTTGGCACGTCGAGCAGAAGGGCGATACGCAGTACCTGTTTGGGCCCGGTCCGGAACACACACCTCGGCCGCAGAGTCCCAAGCGTGAGACGCTGTACCGTTGGTACCATATTTTCCGGCAGGCGGGCTTCGAGGTGGGCTGGCTGTCGTGCGACAATCTGGCGGCCGGGCTGACGGACCTTCCCGGGACGGACAGTCTGATCGTGTTGCCGAGCCTGTACATGCTGTCCGAGGAGGTCGCCGGCAAACTGGCAGACTGGACTCGCACGGGCGGTCGGCTGCTGGTGGTGGGCGGCACGGGCAGCCGCTGCCCGAGCACGATGGTGCGGGAGCAACCCCCAGGGCCGGTCCTGGCGGAGTTGCTGGGTCTGACCGAATCGCCGTATCGCTGGTTCGATGCAGCGGATGCTCGGCTAGGGTTGCAGGTCGGCGATGTCCGGTTGGCGGGGGCGGTCTGGCCGGTGGCGGTCGCTCGGGTGAAGCCCGATCGCAGATCGAGCGTGTTGGCGTGCTGGGCGAACGGCTCGGCGGCGATGCTGGGCAGCGTGGTCGGGGCGGGTAAGGCCGGGTGGCTGGGGGCCGCGCTGGATGTGGATGATGCCGCGACGACGGCGGCGGCCGAACATCTGATTCCGATCCTGCTTGGTTGGTTAGACTTGACCCCGCAGATTGCGGCGGCGTGGCCGGACTGGCCGGCGGGCTGGCTGTCTCGCGGCTACGAGATGCGGCTGGCGGTGCATCCGCAGAGGGGCGAGTTCCTGTGGGTATTTGCCCAGCCGGGGGTCGTGGTGCGGCTCAATCGGGGGGACTGGACATCGGCGTACGATTGGCTGTCGGGCGAGCAGATTCCAGCGGCGGCGTTTGTCGCGAGCTACAGGATTATGTGCGTATCGGAGCGGGCAGATAGGCATTGAGGGTGACCGTCTGGCCGGGCGGTAAGACCTCGGGCCGTGGTCGGGCCGGGTTGCGACGGGGCCATGGCGCGTGGCGTGCGATCATTACTTATGTCCACTTCAGCGGTTATGGCTGGTTGTCCCGCGAGGCGGTGGAGAGAAGAGGGGCGGGGGAGCGGGCAGGGGCGAAGGCTTGGCAAGGGGTTTGGCGTTGAGGCGGCGTGAAATCGATGTGGACAGGCGTAAATGACAACGTATAGTGAAGGCGGTATTACTTTTTTCCGAAGATTTTACTCTTGGCAACGCCCGGACCCTTTAGTAGAATGCGTAGTGAAGGGTTGGACCATACGTTTAAAGCACCGCCTCAAAGAGTCATCGTCGCTTGAGTTCGCTGTAGTGGTTCGGATCAGTGTCTCTGGGCCGTAGAGTTGCTGGGCTCGGGTAAGAAGCACGCCAAGCTGCTGCATGGGAGAGAGGATCAAAGGCACGCAAGTCTTGTTAGAGGTCGTTGGGTATTGCTGTGCCTGATTGCGTGTATTTCCAGCCGCTCCGGAGGGCGGTTTGGTATTTTCAAAGTGGGAGGATGGGCAGAATTTGCCGAGTTTTCACTTCCAAATGCACTCGGCACTGTCCACAACCCGAAGGAGGATTCTAATGACCCAGAGGCGTGCGCTTCTAGTATTGGCGCTATTGGCAACAGTAGCGTGGACGGGTTCGGCGAATGGTGGCTACTTCTACGACGTTTGGGGGCCATCGGCAGATGGCAGCATGGACATGCATCCGACCGAAGGGTACTCCATTGCTGGTGATGGTAACTACCGATTCGCGAAGACTTACAATCACATGGCGTTCATGGCGTTTAACGGCAAGAGCGATGGTCCGGACAAGATCCCGGATCTCAAGACGGGCGACACGGACGACGGCGTGCTGCTGGCCGACTGGCTGGTGGGCAAGAAGGCCTTCGGCGCGTCGCTCTATTTTCAGGATGTTTTGATGTCCTGCGATTCGACCCAGGTTGCCAGCCTCTATCTGAACGACCCGGTCGTGATCATGGGCGTCCGTTGCGCCAACGTCGGTCCGCTCGTTGATCGCGGCTCGGCCGGCCACGGTTTTTCCGGCTGCTGCGCCACGTACGAAAACGCTTTCCTGGAAGGTGGCGAGAACGCCCCGCCGGCTTGGCGCATGGGTCCTCCGGCCGCAACCGCTCCGAAGTACACCAAGGTGGGTGACATGGGTGCTGGCGCGGAGCCTTGGAAGGTCTCGACGCTGGCCACCACGTGGGCCGGCCTGAATGTTGTGGCCGGCGGCCTGCCGGGCTCGACGTTTACCACTGCCGGCGCCAGCTACCAGGGTTATAGCGATAATGCCAGGCGCTTTGCGTTCGGCTGGCTCGTTCAGTACACCGATGGGCACATGATCAACAGCGGCACGATCGGCACCGCCGATTGCACCGGCGATAACGGTGGCCAAGAGCCGCGCGATCTCGCGAAGGACCTGATCTACGGGCAAGGCTGGTACGCCAAGCACATCGACCGCTGCATCATCAATGCCATGGTCACCGATCCGGAGCTCAAGGGTCTGGTCTTCCAGGCGATCGCTTCCCCGATCCGCTTCACCGGCCAAGACCAGCAGCCGTGGAATAATGCGGTAGTCGGCCGTGACCAGGGCGGCGGCGTCTACTCCCCGTACATCGCGCTCCATGCCACGTACGACGGTGACATCGATGAGGACGGCACCGTGGACGTCATGGACTTGCTGACGCTGTCCCCGACGTTCGGTCTGAGCGTGGGCGACGCGGGCTACGACGCGATGGCCGACCTCAACTGCGACAACGTGGTCGACATTAGTGACCTGCTGACCATGGCCGTCCAGTTCGGCGCGGTCACACCGTTGAACTAAGTGATGTTTTCTGAAATACAGCTTGTAAGGTGCAGGCTGTAAATGGTAAGGTAAACACAGGTTAGTTGTGGCAAGCACATTCCTTAAGGAGGATGAAGCATGCGTACTATCTTGATGACGTTGGTTGTGGTGGGTCTGTTGGCAGCCCCGAGCCTTGGCGTGATCAATATCACGCTCGTGTCGAACAAGGCGAGCATCGCCGTCGGCGAGACGGCTACGATCTCGATCTTGGCTCAGGGCACGGTGGCTGGCGTCGCCGGAGTTGGCGGCGACATCGTTGGCACCACCACCATCGGCGCTGGCGCTCTGAGCAGCTCTAACTTCGCTTGGGATACTGCCATGTTCTGGTCGCCCATGTTCCCCGGGACGTATGGCACTGCAGGGGCCAACGGCGGCTGGTCCCAGTTCTCCTCCGGGCAGACCGCGTTTCCGCCGAGCAGCCTCTACGGCAAAGCCGCCCCGGTTGTCACGGGGACCTACACCGTCACCGGCGTGACTGCGGGCACGGTCAGATTGGACTTCATCAATAGCCCGATCTCCATCCATGGCTACAAGTCGATTGAGGTCGACAAAAGCGTCATCATGGGCACGATCACCCCGGTCACCATCGCGATTACTCCGGAGCCGGCCACAATGGTCCTGCTGGCCATCGGCGGTCTGCTGGCTGCCCGTCGTCGCAGCCACTAAGAAACAGTTGATGCAAACGCGGCTTGCTGTCTGAGCCGCGGGCTGTAACAGACGCAAACAAAAAGGGTCGCGATCCAACTGAGGGTCGCGACCCTTTCGTTTTGGGGGAGGAGGCAGGGTAACCGCATGTCGTGGCACGGGCATCTTGCCCGTGAGTAACACGGGCATCAGGAGCACGATTCTGTCGGCCCTTGAGGCTGCTAGGGGCGGGACGCCTGGGATGTTCATGGCCAGGATGGCCATGCCACACGTACATGCGACTGCCCTGCGGGGAGGGGGCGAACGCATGGCTGGTTCGCTTTGGAGGCAATCCCTCGACGTGGCAAGGATTGCCCATAGGGCGACGCGCCATCTCTTGTTTGTCGTCGTGGCATGCAGTATGATGTGGACATCCCGGATGTATTGTGTCCCAAGGAGTTGCAGATCAAGCTGGCCGGGAACCCTGTTGCGTCTGACTGGCGGGGGAGGCTTAGGGTATTGGTCGCTCTCGTCCGTGGGACGCAAGCAGCGACGAGGTGGGTATCCGTATCCAAGGAGAATGGTATGCCGAATTCGTTGGTGACGCTGGCGATGGTCGGTCTGTTGGCGGGGCCGAGCCTGGGTGTGGTCAACACCAAGTTGATGGCTGACGAGACTCTGCTGACCTATGCGGGCCAGACCACCCGGGTCCACATCTTGGCGAAGGGAACAGTCTTTGGTCTGGCGTGCCTGGGCGGGGACATTGCTGCTCAGGCCGTGGTCACTACGGGCGGGCCGGTCTGCCTGAGCGCGGATGTCGGCTCCTTCGCATGGGTGCCGCTGTTCACTAGCCCGGCACCGGTCTCCTGCAGATTGGGTGCTCCCGGTGCCCAAGGCGGTTGGAACGACATAGGTTCCCAGCAGACGGACTACATGATGTTGAACCCGGACTATGGAAAGGCGGAGTATGTCGAGGTGGCCAGCTATACCGTCACGGCTGTGTCCAACGGGCGCGTCACCCTGTCGTTTGTCGGCGGCAACCGCGGCGGTTTCCTGCCGCGTGACACGGATAAGAGCAAAACGATCGGCACGGCGACGCCGGTGCAGATCCTCGTAGCCATCACCCCCGAGCCGGCAACGATAGCGCTGTTAGCACTGGGGGGCCTGACGATCAGGCGGCGGGGAAGCCGTTGATCGGACAGCCGGAACGGCCAAGGGGGCCGGTTCGGCGAACAACACGGGGATATAAGGGTCGCGGGCCTTTACGGTCGCGGCCTTTTTGTTTGCCGGGCCGACAGCGGTGATTCACCGTGTGGGCAACTGATTCCGCCAGGCGTACAGCCTTGATGTGTCCGAGATTGGTTGGCGTGTACTCCGGAACTCCCCCCCCGGTGTGTGTGTGAATAAGGCAGGCGGCGGGCTCGTCAGGTAATGTGTACAGAAAGATCGGCCGTGGGTATAACCGAAGGGATTGTAAAGGTGCATCGACGGCTGTAATGGTTCTGAGCAGGCAGTGTATGAGCAGTTGTTTTACAGGGATCTTTCTGGACTTCTACGGCACGTTGGTCGGCGGCGATCGCGAGGCGGTCGAGGCCATTTGTACGGATATCGTTGCGTCGCAAGGCCTGGAGATCTCGGCGGTTGATCTGGCGGTTGCGTGGGGCGTGCATTTTTTCGCCCAGATCGAGCGGGCCAACGGTAACGACTTTCGCCTGCTGTTTGAGTGTGAGTGCCACAGCCTGCGGCGTACGCTAGAGGATCACGGTGTCTGGGCCGATCCGACACCGTATGTTCGCCGATTGCAGGCGTACTGGCGGAGTGCGGAGCTGTTTCCGGAAGTGGCGGAGTCGCTGGCGGCGTGTCACCTGCCGGTGTGCCTGGTCAGCAACGTCGATCGGGCGGACCTGCTGGCGGCGTTGGATCGGCTGGGTTTGGAGTTCGATTACGTGGTTACCAGCGAGGATGCCAGGAGCTATAAGCCGCATCCGGGGATTTTCCAGTATGCTCTGGCGCGGACCGGCTGGCCGGCCGAGAAGGTGCTGCATGTGGGCGACAGCCTGCACAGCGACGTGGGCGGGGCGATGCGGTGCGGGTTGCGGACGGCCTGGCTGGACCGCCCTGGGCGGATCAGCGACGTGGGCACGTGCGAGTCGCACTACCGCATCGAAGTTCTCAACCAACTCGCGTACGTGATCGGCGGGAACGGATAGTCTTCCCTGCGTTCCAATTCCGTAGCGGGTTGTACTTTTGACGCCGCGATTGTGATAGTAACGTGATGTACTTTATATACAGGTGTTAAGTACCTGCGGCACGGCTATGCTATTTGTCGATAGCTCCAAGAGTGCCGCAGACCTGAGGAAAAGCTCTACGAGGGCTCAAGGTATGTTCAGGGCAAAACAGACCAACGAACTGGTTCGCCGGGTAGTCGTGTACGGCTGCGTGATCTCGACCAGCGTCTTTGCGGCCGGGGCCCACGCGCGCGATCGCGGGGAAGTTCGCCGGTCCGAAGCCCCCAGCCAGGAGGCACAGGTTTCCGAGGATCGCGAGCCAGCATCCGAACAGCGGCCGGTGCGGCGAGGCGGGCTGCTGTCTGGCAAGTCGTCGGCTCGTCCGGTGGAGGCGGCGCCCGAGCGCTCGAGCGGCGGCCGGAGTCCGTGGAGCGGCCTGTTTGGTCGTCGTAGCGAGTCCCGCGATAACAGCCCGACGGCTACGCCGCGCAGCGAAAACCCGCGGATCTCGCGGGCGCCGGTGGCCGAGCCGCCGCGCCAGGCATCGAGCCCGTCCCGGCCAGCACTGACCTACCAGCGGCCGGATGTCTCGGAGCACGCGGTATTGCGTTCGCCGCCCGATAGGAACGTCGGTCAGCAGCTCGTCCGGCCCCAGGTCGCGGATGCATCGCGTCGCGAGCCATCCGTCCTGGCCGCCGAGCCGGACCGCGAGCGGCCGACACGGAGCGGTCGTTCGGACGGTGGGCGGGGTGACGGAGTCCCGGCTGGCTCGGACCGCACGCGTGTGCGTGGCGGCGATGATGGTTCACAGGCTGTGCGGCGCGCGCCCAGCGGCGATGATGGTTCGCAGGCCGTGCGTCGCGCGCCCAGCGGCGATGATGGTTCACAGGCTGTACGGCGGGCACCTGGCGGCGATGATGGTTCACAGGCTGTACGGCGGGCACCTGGCGGCGATGATGGTTCGCAGACCGTGCGGCGGGCACCTGGCGGGGCGGATCGGCCGTCGGCTACGGTTCGTCCGGATGCGCCGCCACCCCGACCGGTCGAGAGGCCGGAGGTGCAGTCGCCGCAGTCGCCTCGCCCGGAGGTCCGGGCTCCACAGCGGCCACGTCCCGAGGTCCCGGCGCAGCCTCGCCCGGTGCAGCGGCCCGACGGCGACGTCGTTCGGGGTGGGGGGGATGCGGCCCGCAGTGGCAACGATGTAACCCGTAGCGGGGCGGGCAACGATCGCAATCAGTCTTCGGGCACGCCAGTCGTCCGTCCACGTGATGACGTCGGCCGGACCATTGCTCGTCCCGCAACGCCCGCCGGCGAGCCAACACGTCGCGCGCCAGCCGGGGCGGACACCGTCCGCCGTGGGGATGCCACCACGTCGGGTCAGCCTCGGACCTCTCCGGTCGTCCGGCCGGATGCCGGCGTGAGTCGGATGCCTGCGAATGATTCCGGTACGCCAATCAGCCGCACACGTGATGACGTTGCCCGTACGATCAGCCGGCCGTCGACGACGACGGGGAACGATCGCCTTCGCCGCAGTGATGATGGCCGGGGCGCTCCGGACCTGAGCAACGGGGGTCGCAGCCGGCCAGTGACGATGTCACGCAATGGTGCAGGTCGCACGTCGACAGCCGCGGACCGGGCGCCGATCGCCCGCACCCGCGACGAGGCGGCCCGCTCGATGGGCCGCACCTCGCCGGGCGGGACCCGCAACGGGACCGGTGACGTTACCCGCCTGTCGCGCGAGTCCGGGACGCGCAGCGGCGCGGTCCATGGCGCGGACGCCGGCAGCCGCATGGCCGGGACCCGTTCTCTCGAGCGGGCAGCTCCGAGCCGCGCGACGGATGGCCGCAGCCAGGTGGCGCGTCGGGCGGCGGACGAGTCGCTGCGGAACCGAACGCTCTCGCAGGGTCGGGTTGGCGGGCGTGAAGTGGCTGTTCGCGCCAGCGAGCGGGTCTCCAGTCGGGATGTCCACGTCTACGACGTCGGGCACCACGGCAACGGGCACGCGGACTTCATCGGCCATTACCAAGGCGGCTGGCATCCGTCGCAATATCACTACGATCACTACTGGTGGCCGCACCATTACTATCATGATGTAGACGTTGGTTTCAGCTTTACATACGTGCACTCGTACTATGCTCCGGCGCACGTGATGGTCTACGACGTGGTGCCGGTGGTGCCGGTGATCGTGGAGCCGGCCCCGGCGTTCAGCGTGAGCTTCAGCTACTACTCAGCCCCAGCGGTGGTGAGCTTCCGCTCGGTGCGGTACGTGTACCCGATGGCCACGGTCGCCCCGGTGGTGGTGGTCTATCGCGAGTACGTTGCCCCGCCGATCATGACGCCGGTGCTCTTCACGCCGGTGATCACCACGGCGGTGGTGTCGGTGCCGGTCTTCGTGCCGGGGGTTGCGCCGGTTTATGCACCAGTGTACTACTACTACCCGGCCTATACGGTCATGTCGTACCCGACGTATTACGTGGAGCCAACCCCGGCCCTGGTCGCTGAGCCTGTGGTTGTGGAGGCCCCGAGTTCGAGCTGGTCGATCAGCAGCGCGTTTGGCTTCTCGCATCACGGCAAAGAGTTCAACATCGGCGGCAGTTTCTCCAAGGAGAGGTCCGAGCCGACGGTGGTGGCGGATCCGGCGGGGACGGTCGAACAACCGGCCTCGGACGATATTGCGATGACTGGACCGGCTGCGGCGGTCGCCCCGGCACAGTCGGCTGATCAGGCGACGCTGGAGTCAGGCCTGGCGGCGATCCGCGCCGGGGACATGGAGCAGGCTCGGCGGATCCTCACGCAGGTCGTGGTGAACGATCCCTCCGACGGCATGGCCCGGATGCTGTACACCTCGACGATGCTGGCGGACGGCCAGTACAAGGATGCCGCCGAGGGGTTGCGTCGGGCGCTGGAGACGTGGCAGGACCTGCAGTTGAAGGACTACTATCTGCCGAGCGTGTACGATGACGCTCAGCGCTTCACGCAGACGATGCGGGACGTGCGGGAGTTCCTGTCGGATCACCCGGAGCGGGTGGACGCCTGGCTGCTGGTGGGCTTCAGTTACGCCTTCAGCGGCGAGACCGAGCAGGCCCAGACGGTGATCGCCGAGGCCCAGAAGACCTGGCCGGAGGACCCGAGTTTTGCGACGCTGCTGAAGATCGTGCAGGCGGGATAGGCCGGAAGGCTGGCAGCGATACGAAGTCGGTACGGAAAATGCAAGTCGCCTGGATCGGCACACGCCGGTCCAGGCGATTCTGTTGACTCGTTGCACCCGCCGGAGGGCAAGGCAAGCACGGCGCAGCCATGGCCAGGGCGTGTGGTGTGAACGAACGTCCCCCTGCGCGCCACATCGGCGGCAACAGTGTCGTTAAGAAATACGGATGCGCCGTTGCGGGCCGCCCTATCATTGGATGTGTATCAAGCAGTGCCACGGTGTGCAGGCTTACGATCACGGAGTCGTCGTACAGCAGTCACGCCCTATCGCCACAAAAAGGAGGCTCGGACAATGCTCTCGAAGATACTGTGGGGTGTTTCGATTGGGTCGTTGATCGCCTTGGTATGGATCGGCTACCGGCGTGGTTCGTTCGACGATGCCGGACAGAGGATGCGGTATGGCGTGGACCGCGTGAAGGAAGGCTTGCAGGTGGCGGGCAACAAGGCCCGCGAGAGCCTGCACACGGTCCGGAACCGTGCCGAGGAAGGCATGGAAGTCTTGGGCGATGTCGCCCGGGAAAAAGCCACGCAGGTGCAGGGCCGCGTCAAGCATGGCGCGTGAATGTAGGGGCCTGGCTGGCCGCTACGAAAGCAATCCGTGAGTTGCGACAGAAGGTTGCAGAAAAATGTTTGCCTGTACACGG
>JANYLN010000336.1 GCA_025357795.1 Planctomycetota bacterium | reverse complement strand
CGACAACGTGCCGGCCCACTGGTACAAGCCCTTCCACAACAAGGTGCACACCTACATCAAGGGGCACGAGTGGCTGCAACTCGACGACCTGCTGGCACGATTCGAGAAGATCGGCGCCGGCATCGCGCACTTGCAGTAAATGTCCCGCGGGTAGCGCAAGGACCAGCAGGCTGAGGCATGCTCAGCCTGCTGGCACAAGTCATTGTACCCCATTGCCTTCGAGCTACGGGATCTTTACGCGCACCGGGAACTGCACGCTGGTTGGCATGCCGTCTTGCGGCGTGCCAGTCACGCTAACGCGATACTCACCCACGGCTGCGTTCGGGGCCGCCGCAACCCGCACCTGCACTTCCGCCGGATCGCTGGCCAGAATGACCTTCTCGGCCGGGTCTACGGTGACGCCCTGACCGGAAACCATCATGGTCAGCCGAACGTCCCGCTTGAAGTAGTTGCCCCGGTCCAGGCGGACCGCGACCGTCTTGGCCTCGCCCTGCTTGAGGTCCGCCGCCGCCGGGGTGACGATCTTGAACCCCTGATCGGTCGGCGCCGCGCCGCCACGCTCGCTGGTGGCCTTGCAGCCGAAGACAACCGTCAACGCACACATCGCCAGGACTACGATCGCTCTCTTCATCGGTCTATCCCTTCTTGAAATGGACCCTGCTGCCGCTGCACCAAGATAGATCCGCGCGTGTCCTTCGGACACGCGCTCTGCCCCGTGACACAGACATGACGACGCGTCGGGTATCTTGGTTCCCACTAAATTAGTATACCGGCCGGCAGGGATGTCAAGCACAAGCCGTTGGTGCGCAGGATGACCTGTATCGTGCCCTCAGCGGGCGCATGCCCTGGCTACATGCGCGCAACACGCCGCGAACGAGCATTCCCCGTGTGAGCGGACGTAGTCGAACTGACGCGTCTGGCGCAGCCGATCGGCCCGCGCCTCGTTGAGCGTCCCTGTGCGGCTGATGTACTGGCCCCACCAACCGTTGCCGGCCTTGTTGTCCGGCGTGCTCGGGGTCAGCGTTGCCGCGAACTCCGCCGGAAACAGCCCCTGGAACGCCGGCAGCGCGTTGATCCAGCTATCCACGCCGATCCGCGCGATCGTCAGGCCCCGGCTGTCGATCTGCTCGATGATCCGCTGCAGCCCGGCGAACATCTCCGGCATGTGCGCAAACGGCGACTCCGGCATGTAGACGTTGTGGATGTGCAGGGCCATGTAGTCGTCGTGCGCATCGTAGCGCCAGATTCCGAACGGCCGATCCTCTTCCCAGTCCAGTCGCTCGCGAGCCAGGTACTGTTCGAGCGGCGCGGCCACCAGCTCGTCATAGACCCGCTCGGTCAATCGCTCCAGCGGCGCCGTCGAACACTCCGCCATCATCTGCGACAGCCGATCCGTCAGCGCCAGCCATCCCGGCTCGCGGTGATGTCCCGCGATCACGCGGTCCTTGAAGAATCGCCCGTAGAACGGTGTCCAAGCGGCTGTCGCGAATTCCACCAGGCTCCGCCCGGCGGGCGGATGCCCGGCACACTCGGCGGGCCGATCCCCGCAGCGCAGGCTGTTGGCCAGGTGATGGATCTGCAACCTTGCCAGTTGCCGCTCGCACTCGCTGTAGATCGCCCAACCCTGCTCGACGCTGTACCGGCCGCACTTGCGCAGTTCTTCGCGCACATATCACTCCTTGCGATGGCCCCCTCTCTGTCCATCATTATGGTCCAGGACAGGACGCAAAAGCAAAGGACCCGGCGAGGGTTGCCCATCGCAGGGTCCCATGATACGCCGTGCTTGTCGTCTAGCGACGGTGCTGCTTCGCCTGGCTGCTGCGGGGCTGGCTGGCCGGACCCTGCTGTGGCCCGCTTGGCGGCGGGGGCGGACCCATTTCATCCCGGCGGGCCTCGCCGTCGCGGGAGTTGCCCGCTCGCATAGGATTGGCCGCGCACTTTGCACAATTGGGTTCCCCCTTGCGGCACAGGGCGCAGCCCAGCATGCACAGCCCGCAGTACATCGCCCCCAGTGTTACAGGTACGAACGGCTCAGTCGGCACACCACCTGGCACAGACACGTCTGACTCCTCCCGCATCTACCAGCCACAAGGACCGGCAGCGCGTAAAAGGGCGCCATGCTAGCGAATCTGCCTTGCCAGTTCCAGCCCCAGGCACGGTTTTCGATGGAAGGTCGAATGGGATGCATCCACGACTGACGGAAGGGCGTTTATTGCCGGCAAGGTGAGGCGACATGTCGCGGAATCGGCGCGGCGGACGATCGGAAGGTCAGTGCCCCTTCAGCGTGGTCACCAGGGTCGCCAGCTGCTTGTCGAGCTGGTCCAGCAGCGGCACGAGGGCCTTGGTATCCTCGCGATCGCTTGGCGTCAGACGCGGCAGGCCGGTTCACCCGCCACGGACTGTATCAGATCTGCCGCGGCCTGCTCCTGTTCGCTCGTGCCGCGAACGGCGATCCAACTGCTGCCCTCGGCGCCGTAGATGCCTCCGCCCGCCACCAGCCGCGCCGTTGCACCCGTCAGCAGGTCGATGGCGTCCAGTTCGGTGAAGACCTCGCCCGGCAGCGGCAGCAGTCGCGGCCCCGAAGCATCCGCCGCATTGAGATCCTCCGCCAGGTCCCGCACATCCTCAAGCACCCGCTTCTCCAGGCCGATCGGCACGATCATCTGCACCCGCCGGCCCACCACCGCCCGCAGGGCCGCCCCGGCCGTGCCGGTCTGCGGATCGCCGATCAGGACCGCCGCCTGTTCCCCGAGCAGGTCCAGCGTGTTACCGCCTTTGAGGATCAGATCCCCGGCCTTGAGCGAGTCAGCCACGTCGAAGATCGTTTTGCCCTTTTGCCACGCGCCATTGACCAGCACGACATCGCCAGGGAAGTCCACCGCAACCGTCCGCGGGTCAAAGCCCGGGGCATACACCGTACCGCGGCGAAAACCCTCGCGCTGGAACCCATCGATGCGCAGAGCCTTGAGGACCTCTTCGGCCACGTAGCCGTTGGTCGTGCCGGCGATGATAACCAGCGTCCCCTCTTTGCAGGCAGCCTGCAGTGCCGGGTGCGCAGCCATGCCCTTGCCGATCAGACGCTTGCCCATCGACGGCGTAACGGTGAACTGTCTCATGTCGTACCTTCCCGCGTGTTATTCGTGCAGATGGCCTTGCCACGTACATTTCGGACGGATCTGTCGCTGCTGTAATACAGCGACCGCGCGAAACCGTCAACAAGCAGGAGGCCGCGCAGCGCCGCCCTTCTGCGCGCGGGTGTACCAGCCGTTGCTGTTACAACTAACAGTTAACAAATAACAACCAACGGTCGTACTTCTACGTCGCGATGTGCGCGACCTTCGGATGCACGAGGTTCTCGAAGTCGCGGTAACGCAGCCGGATGCATTCGGTATGCGTCCCAGCGTTAAAGGCGATCTGCTCGTCCTCGCTCAGGTTGTCCGACACGATCGTATCGATGCCGTAGAGGTTGCCGAACGGCGGTTCGGCCCCGGGCTGGCAGTCCGGGAACATGTCGGCGAACTCCTGTTCGTTGGCCAGCTCGACGTTATCCGTGCCGGTGATCCTCTTGAGTTCCTGCAGGTCCAGCCGCCGCGGCGCGGGCAGCACCGTCATGACCGGCTTGCCGTCGATCTTGACGATCACGGTCTTGGCGACGTCCTTGCCCGAGATGTGCGCCGCCGCGGCCACACCCTGGGCGGTGTACGCGAGGGGATGGTTGATCACCTCGTACTGGATGCCGTTCTGGTCCAGATACTCCATGAGCTTCCTGGCTGGCATGACACGCTCCTTTGACTGATGGTTCAAGGCCCCGGTCTTTGAGTTGGCTGCGGGACGCGGCATTGCATCGCGGACCGCAGCGGCATCCACCCGATCGCACAAATGTAGTGCATTAATCAGCTTAACCCCTGCCCCGGCCGGGTCAAGAAGTTTCCGGTGCTGGCGCGCAATGCCAAGCGCGACTCCAGGACCAGACCGTCCCCACAAATGCAACGGGGCGGACGCCACATTCGGCGCGTCCGCCCCGCCACGGAATCGCAAGGGCTATAGGTTGTTTGTGCGGCCGCCTACGCCCCCATGTTCTTGAGGTTGCGGTAGCTGATCGCCAGCGACTCGAACGGGTCCCGGCCATAGCAGTTGTCCTGCTCGACCAGCATGTACTGCACGCCGACCTCCCGCGCCGCCTGCAGGATTGCCTGCCAGTTCAGATTGCCCTCGCCAATCTCGGCGAACCGCTGCTCGCGGCCCGGCATGACCAGCGCCATGTCCTTCAGATGCAACAGCGGTTGCCGGCCGAACAGATTGCGAACCCACGCGGCCGGGTCGCCCCCGCCAGCGGTGATCCAGTAGGTGTCGATCTCGGCCTTGAGGATCTTCGGGCTCGCCTGCTGATAGAGCATCTCCAGCCAGGTCTTCTCGCCGTAACGCATCAGCTCGTGGTTGTGGTTGTGGTAGGAGAAGTCCATCCCCGCCGCCGCGAGATTCTCGGCGATCGGGCCCAGTTCGTCGATGAACTTCTTCAGCCCGTCCACGCTGAAGTACTCGCCGGGCAATCCCCCGATCGCCGGGTGCCAGCAGTTCCACATCCGGTGCTCTTCGATCACCGCGTCGAGTTCGTTGAGGAATCGCGGCCACCCGACGTGCGTCGCGCAGCAGTCCAGCCCCGTATCATTGAGGACCTTGGCGACCTCCTTCGGATCGACAGGTCCGAACCCGGAAATCTGCACGGCCGGGTAACCGATCTTGGCGACCTTCGCAAGCGTCTTGGCGACGTCGGGAATCGTCTTGCAGAATTCGCGTAACGTGTACAGTTGTGCGCCGATCACGGGACTCGACATATCCATCTCCTTTTTGTCTGTTCTGCCCTAAGCCAACAAGGTACCGCAGCCGACCGATCGACGCAAAGGTGGCAACGGCGTACTACATTGGTTGGCATGATTCTGCGCGGCGGCGGGGCCATGGTTGTGGCTGCGGTTGTTGCTGTTGTACAATGACCCACGGTCCCAAGATCCCGATGGAGGCGATTGATGTACATCGACAAGATCGTGAGCGAACCCCTGGCCATCCTCGGCGGTCCCCGGGCCGTCCCCGCCGAGCAGCCCGACCTGTTCGCCTGGCCGATCGTCACCCAAGAGGACGAACAGGCCGTGCTCGAGGTCCTCCGCGCCGGCAAGATGAGCGCCTGGGATATCAGCCGCCAGTTCGAGGCCGAGTACGCCGCCTGGCAGGGCACGAAGCACGCCGTCGGCCTGCCCAATGGTACCATGGCCCTGGAGGCCGCGATGTGGGCCTGCGGCCTGCGCCGCGGCGACGAGATCATCGCCCCCAGCCTGACCTACTGGGCCACCGCACTACCGGCCCTGCGCCTCGGCGCCACGATCGTCTTCGCGGATATCGACCCCGCCTCGCTCTGCATCGACCCCGCCGACATCGAGCGCCGCATCACGCCGCGCACGAAGGCAATCGTGGTCGTGCACTACTGCGGCCACCCCGCCGACATGGGCCCGATCGTCGCCATCGCCCGCCGGCACGATCTCAAACTGCTCGAGGATGTCTCGCATGCCCACGGCGCGCTGTACAAGGGCCGGATGGTCGGCACCTTCGGCGATGTCTCAGCCATGTCGATGATGGGGCAGAAGAGTTTCCCCATCGGTGAGGGGGGCATGCTCTGCACCGACAGCCGTGAGATCTTTGAGCGAGTCATCGCCTACTGCCAATACGAGCGGACCGGCCAGGAACTGACGCTGCCGGACCTGGTTCCCTTCACCGGCCTGCCGCAAGGCGCGATGAAGGGGCGCCTCAATCAGACCTGTGCCGCCATGGGCCGCGTGCAGCTGAAGTACTACCCGCAGCGCATCCGCGCGATCCAGGACGCCATGAACCGCTTCTGGGACCTGCTGGAGGGCACGCCGGGCCTGCGCCCGCACCGACCCGCCAAAGACAGTGGCTCGACCATGGGCGGTTGGTACAACCCGCTGGGCCATTACATTCCCGAGGCACTCGGCGGCTTGCCCGTAGGGCGCTTCATCGATGCCGTCAACGCCGAAGGTGGCCGCTCCGGCCGTACCTGCAACGCGCCGCTGCACCTGCACCCGCTGCTCAACGACGCCGACATCTTCGGCGACGGCAAGCCCACCCGGATCGCCTTCGCCGATCGCGATGTGCGGCAAGGGCAGGGGGCCCTGCCGGTCAGCGAAGCCCTGGCCGAACACTGTTACGGCATCCCATGGTTCAAGCACGACCGGCCCGACTCGATCGCCCGCTATGCGGCCGCGTTCCAGAAGGTCGCGCGGCAGGCGGGCAAACTACTCTGAACAGTAGATCCGGTTGTTTTTGTTGCTGAGTCCCGCAGGAACGACGGAGGCTGCCACGCATCATCTCCTGCGGTGGCCTCGCGCATCGGGCCGTTACTCCCCGACCATGATGCCCTTCGGCGGCCGGCCGCCCAGCATCGCCGCGATCTTCGGGCTCACCCACACGATGCTCTTCCAGCCGTGGTGCGCCTGCAGGAACTTCTCGCTGGTCAGGTACGCGGTGCTGGCCCCTGCCATGCCCGGCGTCTGTTTGCCGGCCAGGGCGTAGTGCAGGTCGGCCCAGCGACGGCCGTCCGGCGTTCCCCCCTCGTACGCCGCATCCATGATGCCGATCCCCGGCTTGGGCAACTCCGTCTTGAACAGGATCACCCGGAAGCAGCCGCAGCCCGTGTGCGGGAACTCGTCGATGCAGTGCAGTTGAATCCGCGTCGTCCGGCCCTGCGTCAGTTCCGCCGCCGCTGCGTTGATGCCTTCCCACTCGCCCCGTAGTGGATCCAGGCACTTGCCCTTCTCGACCACCCGGAACGAGTTGACGTCCCGGTGCAGATGGCTGTGGTGAATGTTGGTCATGTCGTCGTACGCGTACAGCGCGCCGGTCTTGATCATCTCGAAGGGCCGGTTGCACTGCGGCGGCCGCTGTGGTGTCACCACGCACATGTGGTCCGGTGCAAACGGGGAACAGCCCACGCAGACGTAGGCCTGGTCCATCGTGTCTTCCGTCGCGCCGTCGATCTCCTGCTGGCGCGTGGCCTTCTCCTGCCGCACGATCGCCATCAGGGCCGCCAGGTGCTTGGCGTCGAAGATGATCTGTACCCGGACCTTCGCCAGTTTCGGCCATTCATGCTGGATCGCCGCGATCAGCACCTCCCCGATCCGCGACGGGGCGAGCTTGGTGTCCTTCGCCTGCCAGACCAGGAAGCGATCGTCCGTGAACGTCAGCCCCACGCCGTGCATCATCGTCAGTTTCGTGATGATCTGCCGCTCGATGTAACGCCGATCGAAGGCGTCCATCGGATCCGCCTCGATCGTGACGATCACGCCCAGCGGGTTGTTGGAACCCTTGCCCGGCGAACCGACCAGTTCCGTGCCCGTCCGGCTGACGCTGCCCTTGCGGACCAGGTAGAAACTTTCCGACGTGCCGCCCCAGACGATGTCCTGCGGCACCTGCTGGCCGACGTTCTCCGGGTCGCAGTACTCGGGCAGTTGCGGGATCTCCGGCGTATGCAGCAGCTTGCGGATGTTCGGGAAGGCGACGACCGTGTCGACCATCTTATCCAGCTTGTCCGCCCGGACCGTCCGGCCCAGCGGGAACGGATAGCTGCTCGGCACGATCGCCGGCACGCCCATCTTCATCGCCGCCAGCGAGAGCGTCATCTCGAGGTCGCTCATCTTGCCCCGGCAGATCAGCAATCCTGGCGTGTGGTCCTCGATGAAGTGCGACGCCCCATGCGCATCGCCGAACGGGATCTTGCCGTACACGTACGCGTACCGCGCCAGCATGTTCAACAGGACATACACGCCGGTCGACCGCTCCGGGCCGCTGAAGAACTTGAACTGCCACCGCTGGTTGATGATCGTCTCAATCTCGCCGCGGCCCGCATTGCCCAGCACGCTGATCCAGCCGTTCGCCCGCTTGCTGGCAAAGCACGTCTCGATGAACTTCATGTCCTCCAATACGTGATCAGCGATGTCCGCTTGGTTCGACTCGTACAGTTCCAGCAGGGCCAGCGCCGGCTCCAGTACGCTCACCGGATCGCTCGTAAGCCGTGCCTGCACATCCGCGCGCACGGTCTGGCCCTCCGGTATCTGCCGGTAAGCCAGTTGCGTCAGCGGCAGGGGGTACTTTTCCGACGTCATGGGTTTAAATGCCAACCCCTCAGTCATTTGCAGCAGCTGGGTCAGTCCACGCTGCAGGATTTTCTTGGCAGCTGGCTCCAGGTGCGATCCCGTGCCATGGCTATGCGTGGCAGGCACGTGTTCGTGCGATTGGTCCGGCTGTGTCGACGCGAGTTCCTGTTTCATGGGACATAGTATAACCTATTTGGACAACTTTTGCGATGCGTCCGCCCTTGGCTCCTGCCCCCAAGGCCGCTATAACCGGCGGTCCGAGCCCCGCCATCCGTCACTGTCGCTGTAGTGCCATGGCCGGCACGTATCTCTGCCCAGCTGACGCCGTTTCTTATATAGAAATGCGCGCCCCGTTGCCGACAGCAAAGCTATTATTTGGGGTGATCATGGAGCGTCATCAGATCAGGCCGCCCCGCCATGCGGGCTGGCGAGACCGGTTCTTCGCCTGGTGCCTCGAGCGGGCCGGGCGTAAGTCCAATTCCCTCCTGGCCGACCGCAAGCGGCTGCTGTTCGCCAACTTGCACGGCACCGTCCTGGAAATCGGTCCCGGTACCGGGGCCAACCTGCCCCTGTACCCCAAGACCATCCGCTGGATCGGTATCGAACCGAACCCCTACATGCACGACTACCTCCGCAACCGGGCGGCCGCACTGGGTATCACGGTCGATCTCCGCTGCGGCATCGCCGAACAGGTCGATCTCCCCTCCCAGAGCGTCGACACCGCCATCAGCACGCACGTGCTCTGCTCCGTGGCCGACCTGCCCGGGGTGCTCGCCGAGGTCCACCGCGTCCTGCGGCCAGGCGGCCGGTTCCTCTTCCTCGAACACGTCGCGGCCCCCCACGGTACCTGGCTGCGGCGGCTGCAGCGTTGGGTCCGCCCCCTCTGGCACGTGGTTGCCGCCGGCTGCCGCCCCGACCGCGACATCCCCGCCGCCCTGTCCGCCGCCGGCTTCGAGCGGATCGATCTGGACTGCTTCCGCATCCCCGTCCCGGTGATCTCCCCGCACATCGTCGGCATGGCCGTCAAGGCCCTCAACTCGCACTAGCGCCGGCCGGTTGTGCATTTCCCGCCACCGCGTTGTAAAATACCCGATCATGCCCGCCCCCCGGGCGGCCCGCCCTTTGTCTGGTAGAGAGGATATACGCATGAACGTGTTCGTGATGGTCGACATGGAAGGCATCAGCGGAATCTGCAAGGCCGCGCAAGTCATGGAAGGCGAGCCCTACCAGATGGGGCGCCGCCTGCTCACCCAGGACGTCAACGCCTGCGTCGAAGGCTGCCTGGCCGGGGGTGCCCAAAAGATCGTCGTCCGCGACGCCCACTGGCAGGGCTTCAACTTCCTCTTCCAGGACCTCGACCCCCGGGCCGAGTACATTCAGGGCAGCACCGCCCGCCAGCGCATACCCGACATCGATGACTTCGACGGCCTGATCCTGCTGGGCTACCACGCCATGGCCGGCACCCCCGAGGCCATCCTCGAGCACACCATGTCCTCCAAGAGTTGGCAGAACTTCTGGATCAATGGCGTGAAGTCCGGCGAACTGGCCATCGATGGCGGCATCGCCGGCGACCACGGCGTGCCCGTCATCATGGTCAGCGGCGACGACAAGTGCTGCAAAGAGGCCAGGAAGTTCTTCAAGGACCTCGTCACGGTGCAGGTCAAAAAGGGCCTGGACGTCGAAGGCGGCCAGATGCTCTCGCTCGACCGCGCCCACCAGCTGATCCGCGAGGGCGCCGCCAAGGCCTGCCGCGACTACAAGAACTCCAAACCCTACAAGGTCAAAAAGCCCGTGACCATGCGCCTCGAACTCGTCTCCCGCGGCAAGGTGCCCGTCCGCCGCCCCGACGTCAAGGTCATCGATGGCCGGACCTACGAGGTCGCCGCCCGCACCGTCGAGCAGGCGTTGAACCTGCTATGACCGATGGGAATGCCGTACCTGTCTTGGACCTCCGCGACGTCACCTGGCTGGCCGACGACCGCGTGATCCTCGACGCCATCACCTGGCGGGTCGCCCCGGGCGAGCACTGGGCGATCCTCGGCCCCAACGGCGCCGGCAAGACCACCCTGCTCCGTCTGGCCTGCGGCTACGTCTGGCCCAACGGCGGCGGCCGCATCCTCCGTGGCGGTGCAGAACTCGTCGACCTCCGCGAACTCCGCCGCTCCATCGGCTGGGTCACCTCCTCGCTCGCCCTGCAGATCCCGCGCGACGAACTCGTGCGGCACACGGTCCTCTCCGGCCAGTCCGCCCAGATCGGCTACATCGAGTGGGACCCGCCCAGCGAGGACGACCTGGCCCACGCCCGCATCTGCCTCGATCAACTGGGCGTCCTGCACTTGGCCGACCGCCGCTTCGGCACCCTCAGCCAGGGCGAGCAGCAGAAGGTCCTGATCGCGCGTGCCCGCATGAGCCGTCCCCTGCTCATCATCCTCGATGAGCCCTGCGCCGGCATGGACCCCGGCGCCCGGGAACGTTTCCTCTCCTCGATCCAGGACCTCGCGACCACGCAGCAGGACCTCAGCCTCGTCTTCGTGACCCACCACATCGAGGAGATCATGCCCGCCTTCTCCAAGACCTTGGTGCTCAAAGCCGGCCGAATCATTCGCCAGGGCCCGACCGCTGACGTGCTCCAGCCAGCCGTCCTGCAGGAGATCTACGGCGTGCCCATGCACATTCATCCCTGTGCAGGCCGCTACTGGCCCGTCTGTTGCTGACTCCTGTTTTCGTAATTCCGCAGAACCGGACCTGCCGCGGATCGGCCGCCACGCCTCCGCTGTTTGCAGGCGTGCCTTTGCCCGAAGCGGGACCCTGCCTCCTCGCGTTTTGCCCCGCTGTCGCCCTGTACACCCGCACCTCGCGGACGATAATACGAGCCCAGGAACGCCCATACGCAGGCGTTGCCGGCCCTCACGTCGGACCCGGCAAAGCCGTTTGCCACTCTCAGGAGATATAAGGCATGGCAGTCGCAGTGGAACCCCTCAAGAAGTCGGACCTCTGGGTCCTCGAAAACGCGGACGTCGCTATCGGCGTCCAGAAGTCCACCGGTTGGATCCGCTCCGCCACCTGGAAGACCACCGGCCTGGACCTCTTCAAGCAGGTCCGCGGCGGCATCCCCGGCTACATCGGCGGCATCCGCGTCTTCGACGAGCATGACCGCCTCTGGTACAGCGACCTCGATACGCCCTTCAAACTCGCCGAACCAAAGAAACGCGGCCAGGCGATCACCTTCGACAAGCAGTTCAAGGGCGCGCCCTTCCATCTCACCCTCACCCTCAAGATGGACGAGGACTGCCTCCATTGGGAAGTCCAGGCGACCAAGAAAAACAAGAAGGTCGCCGACCGTTCGCTTCGCGTCTACTTCATGATGCCTCTCATTGCCGGCTGGGACGTCTGGGCCCCCTGCCTGCAGGGCGAGCGCACCTTCGACGGCATGACCCCCTTCGAACACACGTACACCCAGATCCCCTACTTCTCCGAGCAGGAAGTCATCCTGCCGATGTGCAGCCACTACAACCGCCAACTTGGCGTCGGTTACTCCATGGTCGAGCCGATCGATGCCAACGTCCCGGCCGCCAAGTTCATCTTCTCCAACGGCGAGAAGTGCTTCAACTGGGGCTCGATGCACAAGGACATCCGCGACGTCCCCGTCCTCGAGGCCGTCAACTACTACATCGGTCTGGTCAAGGATCGGCCCATGACCACCAAGGTCATGCTCTTCTTCCACGAGGGCGACTGGCGCCCCGGCTTGGGCAAGGTCCACAAGCGCTGGCAACCGTTCTTCGACCCCTGGAACGATGCCATCTACGACCGCGAGGGCGTCTTCCGCTGCGGCGAGGTCCACGATGCCGCCAACGTCGAGAAGTGGTGCCGCATGGGCCTCAAGACCCTCGAAGTCCACGGCCACTTCCAGGACTACTGCGACTACTTCCAGGACGGCAAGGACCAGTGGCTCAGTAACGGCGCCAAGGAGACCCTCCGCCACCGCTGGGCCAACGAAATGCAGCAGGCGGCCGCCAAGGCCGGCAAGGCCTTCGATACCAAGCAGTGCGATGGCATCCCCGAGCGCCTCGAGGAGTTCTGCAAGACGCAGACCCCGCAACAGATCGCTGATTACCTCGGCTGGCCGCTGCAGCGTGTCCTCCATACCCGCCAGGACATCACCCGCAAACTGCAGATCCTCACCGACGCCGGCATCGACTGCCACTGGTACTTCAACTACACCGACGGCTACCGCGCCCGCGTCGAGAAGGCCTGGCCCGACAGCATCAGCAAGGACGAGGACGGTCAGCCCATCCCCTCGGGTTGGTACATGGCCCACAACATGAATGCCGACCCGCGATGGTCCTTCGGCCAGTTCGCCTACGAATCGGCCCGCAAGATCTTCGATACCTACCCCATGCTCAAGGGCTTCTTCCTCGACTGCTTCCGCCACTTCGAGATCGACTTCGCCCACGACGACGGCGTGACGGTCGTCAATGGCAAGCCCTGCTACAGCATGAACCGCTCCTACGATGACATCGAAGCGCTCATCAAGGAAAAGGTCATGCGCCCCAAGAACCTCACCAGCTTCGCCAACAAGCCGATGAGCATCCGCTCGATGCGCTATACCGATGGCCAGTTGCTCGAAGGGAACGGCGACAAGTACGAGGAGAAGTTCTTCTGGGCATCGATCTCTTCCCCCATGTTCTTCATGTGGACCCACGGCGATGCCTCGCTCGATGAGAATCTCCGCCGGGCCGTCTGGCACGGCTGCTATCCCCGCGAGGACGAGCCCACCGAAGAGAACATCGCCCTCTACCAGAAATACCTGCCGCTCTACGCCCAGTTCAAACGGCGCGTCTTCTGCTTCGAGCCCGACCCGATCCACGCCCCCGAAGGCAGCCGCGGCAAACTCTACACCGTCGCCGACGGCTACGTTGCCGGCATTATCAACCTGGCCATCGACGTCGGCGACCAGGTCAAATGGGCCCATCGCCCCACCGCGCACTTCCGCGTCGCCCGCGGCCACGACATCACCAAAGTCGGCATGATGCTCCCCGGTGACAAGGAGTACCGCGAGGTGCCCTTTAAGTTCGACGGCACCTTCCTTCGCGTCCCGATGGAAGGCTACGCCAACTGCGCGGTAATCAAGATGTTCGTGACCAAGAAAACCGGCAAGCCCATCGGCAAGGACACCTTCGCCAGCAAGCCCCGTGTCTGCGGTGACCCGGACAGCTCCTTCGAGGACATCTCCGATCGCTAGATCGGATTCTGTTTATGTGTAGCGTCAGGCATGAGCGCCAGGTGCCATGGGTCCTGCGCTGTTGCAGGACCATGCTGTCGCTCCTGCTGGAGATAAGCGGAAAACGCGCTAGACACCCGATTGATTCTTATCGCATGTACCAGGGGGCGGCTCACCGCGAGCCGCCCTCTGCCTTTATATTCGCCATGTGATTGTTGGCCTTTGCGTAGGGTGGGCACCGCCCTCCAATCGCGGTTGCCGTCGCCGTGGTTACCCGTACCCCGTACCCCCGACCCGTCCCATCCCGCCCGCCACCCCTTTCCGTCTCTGCAGTCGCTCCCTATGATGTCTGCAGTGGCCGATCGCAACGCGAACCTCTGGAGCGCCTATATGCCCGGCACCATCCTTCTTGGCGTCGACGTGGAAATGGCCAACGAGTCCAGCGCCAACTACGCGCAACTCGGCCTCGACTTCCTCCAACAGGAATCCATCCCCGCCACCTGGTACGTCACGGGCCAGTCCCTCCAGCGCTACCCCAAACCCTTCGCCGACGCCGACCGCTCCGGCCTCGTCGACATCCAGTCCCACACCTACAGCCACCTCCTCTTGAAAACCGTCCTGATCGAGGTCCCCCCCGGCTGCACCATCCACGGCAAGAAGGACTGGTACATGCAGCCCGGCGGCACCGTCGAACAGATCGACGCCGACCTCGACCGCTGCCAGAAGGTCTTCCAAGACATCCTCGGCCGCCGCGCCCTCGGCCTGACCTGCCCGTGGTGCTACTACCGCGGCCTGGGCGATCGGCCCGACCTCCTCGACATCGTCCACAAGCATGGCTTCCGTTTCCTGCGGTCGTTCGGCCGTAACGAAAAGGACGGCCAGCCCGTACCCATGGTCTGGCAGCCCTTCTTCTACCGCGCCCAGAACTTCCCCGATGTCCTGGAACTGTTCGCTCACGACTACCAGGACGATTTCTACTACATCGCCTTCAACAACCTCCTCGACGCCGGCACCTATCCGGAGCACCTCCGCCGCATGGCTGAGCACGTCGTCGCCAACAACTTCGTCTGGAGCCTGGCCACCCACGACCACTCCTGCGACACGCCCGAGGGCTTCGCGCAGAAGACCTCCTGGCTCCGCGACCTCGTCCGCTACGCCAAGGGCCTGGGCATTCGCTTTCTGACCGGTTCGCAGTATTATGCCCAGCGTCTGGCCACGCGACCGGTATGACCGGCACGCGTTCATGTGACGAGGTGATATTATGTACATAATCGGTAAGCAGGAAGTCGAGGCGGTCCGCAAGGTGATCGAGTCGGGCCACCTCTTCCGCTACCGGGCCGGCCAGGTCGCCACCCAGACGGCCCAGTTCGAGAAGGACTTCGCCGGCAAAATTGGCGTCAAGTACGCCCTCGCCACCACCAGCGGCACCGCCTCGCTGATCTGCGCGATGGCGGGCCTGGGTATCGGGCCCGGCGACGAGGTGATCATCCCCGGCTACACCTTCATCGCCACGGCACTGGCCCCCCTGGCCGTCGGCGCCGTGCCGATCATCACCGACGTCGATGAAACGCTCACGCTCGACCCCGCCGACATCGAGCGCAAGATCACCCGCTACACCCGGGCGATCATCCCCGTCCACATGCTCGGCCTGCCCTGCGACATGCAGGCCATCTTGCGCATCGCCCGCAAGCACAAACTGCTCGTGATCGAGGACGCCGCCCAGGCCTGCGGCGGCTCGTATCGCGGCAAGCATCTTGGCAGCCTGGGGCACGCCGGCGCGTTCAGTTTCAACCACTACAAGATTCTCAGTTGCGGCGAGGGCGGCGCCGTCGTCACCAACGACAAGAATGTCTATCAGCGGGCGATGGTCTGCCACGACGGCGGTTGCGTCTTCTTCGATGCCAAAGCCGCCGCCGAGAAGCCGCCCTTCTTCGCCGGCCTGAACTTCCGCGCCAACGAAGTCCAGGCCGCCATTCTGAATGTGCAGCTCAAGCGGCTCGACGGCATCCTCAAGACCCTCCGTGCCCGCCAGGCCGCCATGTCCGCCATCCTTGCCAAGGCGCAGTCGTTCCGCCTCAGCCCCACCAACGACGCCGCCGGCGCCTGCGCCACGAGCCTGCCGCTGCTGTTCGATTCTGAAAAGGCCGCCTGCGACTTCGTCGCCCGTCACAAGGTCGCGTGCTGGCTGTTCCGCCCCATCGACACCGATCGGCACGTCTACAGCAATTGGCAGTCGATCCTCAAGCAGGCCGTGCACCATCCCAAGTGGAACCCCTGGCGGATGGCCCGCCGCAAGATCAAGCAGACCGCCAACAGTTGCCCGCAGACGCTGGACATTCTTAAACGTACGGTGGTCATCGGTGTGCCGTTCGCCAAGACCATTCCACAGGTCCGCGCGCTGGCCCGGCAGATGCTCGATTAGCCGTCCGCATGGCCCGCGGACAACCACAGGAAACCGAATATGACCTTGCGAGGTGCCAGACCCGATTACGAAGATGTCCTTGAGACAATCGCCCAGGTAAGCCGGATCGCCGGCCCCGCCGCCCTCGACTGTGCTGTTGTGGCCGTGGTCGTGCTCGTCCTCCCGAATCCCCCCTTGCTCGCGCCGGAAGCAGACCCCAGGCACGTGGGGGCCGAGGAATCTCCTAAAGGAAGATCCTGCGCATCGGACGATAAGAAAGGTTGTCCCTGCCGGCGTCAGCCGCCGTTCTTGCCGTTACGCGCCCCAGGCTGCCAACGTCGTCACTTGCCCGTCCGCTTGAGCCAATCCTCGATGTTCTTCGCCAGGATCTCGGGACTCCGCTTTTCCAGAATGTGGGCCTGCACCTCCGGCGGCACACCGATGTTCGCCATCGCCTTGCCCGCCCGGTCCCACAACTGGTCCAGCCTCTTCTTCTTGCCATCGGCCAGGTAGATCTCGCTGGCCAGCTCCTGCAGCTTGGTCAACATGATCGTGTCGAGGTTGTCGTAATACCGATCGATAATCTTCTTCTGCGTCTTACTGTATTCTTGTTTCGCCATCACGATTGCCTTCGTCGTTTCAGATGCCCGTAACCCGTTGCCCAGCCGCTCCGCCGTCGCCGTATACGGGCAACTGGCAACCGGCTACTGGCTCGTGTCGTTCCGCCACAATCCTTCCTGCAGGCAGCAGCCGTGGCCGCGGTACAGTTGCCTGTTCCCCAGCCGGTGCTTCACCTCAGCCACAGCAATACTAACGGTCGCCTCCACTGTTTTCTTTCCGAATTCCGCGGTCGCGTCCTGCGGGGCCATCTTCCCGCCCGCCCCCACGATCGGCTGACCCTTGGGTGGCAGCAGCGAGAGGTCCACCGTTTCCGGATGCAAATGCATCATGTGGCTGGTCTCCCAGCCGCCCGCGTGGTCCCCCGCCTCCGCAAACTGGTCACGCACCAGCAGGTAATCCACGAACGCCCACGCCAGCATGCCGCCCGTCTTGGCATACTCCCGCTGGTTGAACTGCAGTACCGCCGCCCACGCGTGATCGATTAGAGGATAGTGCCCCGCCACCAGCACCCCCACCTCAAAGCCCAGGCTCTCCACCTCCGCCAGGATGTGCAGCAGCAACTTGTGGTAGTGGATCGCCTGTTCCGTCGCGGCAAAAGGCATCCGCTCAGGCCGGAAGTTGTCAGCCGGCAAGCCCATGCCCGCGGCGATCTGCTCGCGGTCGCGGCTGGTGGCATCCATGAGCCGCTCCGAGCGGTTCTCTCCGTACCACAGCGACGGGAACGCCAACCCCCCGCCCGCCTGCGCGCACGCAATCGCCATCCCCTCCGCCTGCAATGTGTCCGTGCCCACGCAGTTGTGCACCCCGTGCCACTCGAGCGTCCCCAGTGGGATATATGCTGTCGGACACGCCGTCCGCCGTGCCACGATCTGTGCAGGCCGCAACATCTGGTACCGCACTTCCGGAGTCATGATCGGTCCTCTCATTATTAAAGGGCCGGGTCCGGATGCCGGCGGATCCCCGCCCTCGTGCGATTCCTCTTAAGCGATCAGCCGCTGCACAAGCAAATCCTCGAATGCCCCAAGATCTTTCCACCCCGTCGCCACGTGCATCCTCTTGCCGTGCTCGTCATCGATGACAGTGAACCCCTC
>JANYLN010000332.1 GCA_025357795.1 Planctomycetota bacterium | reverse complement strand
ACCGGGCCTACGCCGACTACGATGCTTTGCGGCAGGCGGCCTGCGACGCTTGGCAGGCGACCTGCCTGAACCCCGACCTCATCAAATCCATCTGTCACGTGCCTTACTTGGAGCCGCGCGAGGTTCAATCATAAATGGTATGAGATCTCTTCCGGCAAAGCAAAGACCCCCGATCGGCCGCGAGGCGAACCCGGGGGTCTTTGGTTCCGGTTGAGGGCAACCCGTATGTCAGTGTCTGGCCGGCCGGGCGATGTCGCCGCGGGCCACGTCGCTGACCTTGTGCACGACCTTGGCGATACACATCTGCGGGCGGATCTCCACGACCTCGATCTCGCCGACCTCGCTCTCCTGCTTGCCGATGATGTTGCCGTCCCGGTCGCGCACCGAGGCCTCGACCCGTACGACCTGGAAGGCGTCGCCGACCTTCAGCCCGTTGGCAGCCCCGACGTCCAGGTAGATCTTCTCGCCCGTTACGGCGGCCACGTACGGGTCGGGCTGCTTGTCAGCCAGCTCGACGATGAGCTCCTCGACGGCCTCGTTGATCGCCTCGTTGGCGTTGGCACCCAGGCCCATAATGGCGGCGACAACTTCGCCCGTGCGGACCTCGTAGACGCTCAGGTAACAGGCGGTGCCGGCCAGCGCCCGCTGGTTGTGTCGCGTGACGTTCTTCTCCCTCCTGTCGAGCATGGCATTGAACCGCTCGTCGTTCAGACGCTTCTTGCCCTGGTAGAGGTTTTCGCGGAAGTTCGGCTTGTACTCGTTGAGGTCCTTGTAGGTGCCTTCGACTTCGACTTGCCCTTTCAGGCTGCGGTCCTGGTTGCGGCAGATCGTGCCTTCCAGCAGGTAGCGTACGGCCAGCATCTGCCCCTGCTCGGGGGCGCTGTCCGGGTCGGCGTACTTGCTCTGGCCGAAGTTGATCTCGCGGAGGACCTCGAGCATCCGTTCGCGATCGACGACGGTGAAGGCCTCGCTCTGGACGAGGGACCGTTTGAGCATCTCCCGCTCGTTCTTGGACATCCAGGGTGCAACCTGCGAGGGTTCGGAATGGGCGTCATCGCCGATCTTGACGTTGACGTTGACCTGGCCGCTGGCGTTCTGCGTCGGCTGGGTGGCCTGGCCGTACGGCTGGCCCTCGACCTCCTTGGTATCGCCGTACCGCAGGATTGCCACGGTCCAGCGCGGGCCTTGGCGGCGAGGGGCGTTGGCCAGCATCTGCTGGCTGTAATCGTACGTGCGGGCCCGGGCCGGCTCGCTGGCCGGCGGGGGCGGCGGGGCCGGCGGCTGGGTGCGCACCGGCTCGGCGGTCTTATCACAGCCTGCCAGCACCAACGCCAGCATGGCCCCTGCAAGAAACGGTCTTATGCGACACATGGGCAACCTCCGGTTCATGGCTTGTCAAACGAAGTCCTGGCGGGCTTGCGGACGACGATCTGGTAATCGGCCGCCCGGGAATTGATCGATGTGCACGTATACTCGGTCACGGTGCGGGCGTTGAGTTCGATCGGCTCCCAGTTGGTCTGCTCGAGCACGTGGCCCCGCTCATCGAGGAACGTCGTGCGGAACTCCGACCAGAAGTTGTCTTTCTTGAGGTTGCGGACCGTCACGATGACCTTGAGCATGCCGCCGTTGACCCGTTCGGTATCCACGCGGGCAATGTGAACCAGCTCGCCCATTGAGGAGTTCTCGAACTGGATGCGGCCCTGCTGCAGATAGGGGTTGTCCTCCAGGTGCGTATCGGCCGGCTTCATCATGCTCTTGCATCCGGCCAGCAGCAGGGCGGCCAGGCACAAACCTGCGGTAAGACGCATTTTCATCAGCTATTTCTCCACAACTTCAGGCCTTCTTCTTGGCGGCGGCCGGCTGGCTGGCGGGCACCTTGCCGCTGACGATCATTTCATACTGGGCCGTACCGGGCGTGGGCGGGCACATGCACTTGCCGCCGAGGGCCACGTGTGGCCCCTTGGCACACAGGCCATTGCACCGGTCGTGGCCGGAGCGGCGTACGGCGATGCCGGCCTGCTCGTAGCAGGCCCGAAGCTCGGCGCTGCTCATGTTGGTGCAAATCCCGTCCTTGTGCAGTTTCTGCATCAGTTCATCCGTCGGCGTGCAGCAGCACTTGCCGCCCAGGAGGAACGGCTTGTTGCCGGGCACATGGCCGATGTAGTCGTTGCAGTAGACGACCGGCGGGGGCACGGCCGCCTTGGGGACAAAGGGGCGGGGCAGCTTAGCACAGCCACTGGCCACAGCCAGCAGGCCCACGACCAACAGCAGGCTACTTGCTCGCAACGACGTACACATTGTCGGCCTCCGCTCTTGTTCTGACGACGTAGACGTTGTCCTGGTTCGCCTGGACGGGAATGTAGTAGGAGGTCATGCGATACCGCGGCAGGACGTAGCCGTTGGCGTCGAAGCACTGCAGGCCGATCGTGTGCAGCCCGGGGTTGACCCTGGCGGCAAAGATCTGCACCTCGCCCGGCAGCATGTGCCAGAACCGCTCGTCCGCCTGGATCTGCCAGTGGGAGGCGACAGTGCCCACGCCGAAGGGCATTTGCTTGAGGATCTGCTTGGTAATGCCCTTGGCCATCTGGCCGGCGTCCTTTTCGCTCTTGCCGCGGGTGGCGGCCTGGTGATACATGTCCAGCACCAGGAACGTGGGGCCGGCGCGGTGGCCGTCAACGTACACGATCGCGCCGCGTTCTTGGTAGAGGCTGGGCACGATATGGTCACCGTAATCATTGGCGATCTTCACCGGCGATGAGCCCATTTCGACGACCAGGATGAAGTTGACCTGCTGCTGGTAGTCGACGCTGAAGAAGTCCTCCCGCTTGTCAGTGCACAGCTCCACGGGCGTGGGGTCGGAGTCGGTCCAGCCGGCCAGCTGGGCGGGCAGTTCCCTGGCGGCCGGCGTGGCGGCCGCATCGAACACGCCATCCACTTTCTTGTCGCCGGTAGTAGCGGCCTTGTAGACGTCCTGCTCGACCTTGGTCCGCTCCTTGCGCTGCTTGTCCTGGGCCTTCTTGAGGCTCACCTGCTCCTTGTTCTGGCCCTTGTGGGGCGGCTGCTGGGCGGCTTTGCGGAAGGCGATGCGGGCGTTGTCCGGCTGGTCGATCTTCATGTAGCTGCGGCCCAGCCAGTAGTGGGCCAGCCCGAAGTCATCGCGGAACTCCTTCATGTTGTCGCCCGTGGTCGCGTCTTGCTTGTTCGCCTGGTTGAAGAAGATGCGGGCGTTGTTGTAGTCGCCGTCGATGTAGTGCATCAGGCCCAGGTAGCAGCAGAGCATTGCCTGCTCGAACGGCTCGCCCTTGAAGAGCTTGATGTTCTCCCGGCCGATGGCGGCGAGGTTCTCGCGGGTCTTGTCCTGGTGCTTCTGGATGTCGTAGCGGGCCTCCATGAGGGCCTTGCCGGCCTCGTCGTAATTGCCCGCCAGCAGGCAGCAGCTGGCGTAATCCAGGGTCCACATCACGTAGTTCTGGTCGTGATCGGCCCGGTAGGACTGGTAGACCAGGGCCACTTTCTGCCAGCCGCCGGCTTTCTGCGCCTTCTGGGACCTCTTCACGTTCTCGCTGGGCTGGGGTGCGGCGGACGTTGCGGTCGAGGCACCGCAGACCGCCAGCACCGCCACCAGCGCGGCGGATCTCATCGTTTTCATGGAGCTCTCCTAGCGGTAGATGTAGGGGCTGGTGGACATCTTCTTGAACTCGTACTCGTCTTCCCAGACCACGGTGCTGTTGCCGGCGTCGGTCAGCCGGAAGCTCAGCCGCAAGTACCTCGTGCTTCCCTTGCCCGCCACCCGCTCGATCGAGTCGATCGTGCCGGTCAGGAAGAAATCGGCCCCCAGCGGGATCTGCTCGCCGCTGGCGGTCCGCTTGCCGCGGGTCTTGTCGCGGTTTTCCGAATCGACGGAGGAGATGATGTCGCGGTCCAGGAAGAGCACCCGGCCTTGGGCGTTCTTAATCAGCTCCGTACGGATCTTGCGCAGGAAGGCGTTGCCCTCGACGTAGTCGTCGGAGTTGTTGACCACGTTGACGAAGGCGACCTTCGGCGGAGCCGAGGCGTTCTGGATCTGCGGCAGCACGATCAGGCTGCGGGCCATCCGCTGCGCGACCGAACGGAAGTCCTGGCTGGTCAGCCCGGTTCCCTGCTCGACCTTGCTGGTTTGGTCCAGGTCCATCCTCTTGGTTTCACCGGCGCAACCGGCCAGCAGTCCGGCCGCAAGGACCGCCAGTACAACCCCTGTGCGTCTTGGCATAAGCTGATCTCCCATGAAAGGTACCTATTGTCTCTATGGTTGCCCCTCATCCAGGACGCTGTCGGCGTCGATGGAGAGGAAAAACGGCCGGACACAGCGGAATCCAACGTCGTCGAACGCCTCCGTCGGCTTGCTCATATCGGTCGTGCGGCAACTGGCCAGATCGCGGGCCGTCCGCCCCCGGCCCCCTTGACCACCCGCAGTGTGCCTTCGGCCGGCTCTTCCGGGGCGTCAGCCGGTGTGCGGGCATAGGCCTCGCGGGCATACCAGGTGGCAGATGCCCGGGACCAGGATCCGGGTCGCCTGCATCTTGCGCCCCGTGGCGGCGTAGACGCTGTCGGTGCCGTCGGCATCGAGGGTGCTGGCCAGATCGCGTTCCTTCAGGATCAGGGGGAGGTTGCGGCGCTCCAGCACGCGCAGGCCGCCGCCGACCGTCAGCCGCTGGACGATCGCCTGGTAGTAGCCTTCCGCCTCGGCCGGTGTGACGCCAAAGGCGCATTCTACGGGCGCTACCGCATACGTTGATGTATCACCAATCGCAACGCAGGGAGCCAGCAGCACGGCCACAGAGAATGCCACGCCCAATCTATGCATAAATGCCCTGAAACAGCGGACTCAGAACGCGCCGAAATGACTGGGGCACACTAACATAAAGCCAAGGCCTGTCAAGACCGTTGTGCGTCCCGAAAAGTCTCATGAAACAGCAACCGAGAGTGGAACGGAGTCTGTGCCCGTGGTGGGGGTGCTTGGCAGGAGTCGGCAGGGGCGCTGGCGGCTGGGGAGTTGGGCCCGGGCGCTGCCTGCATGGTCGGATGTGCTTGTGATCGTGCTGGGTGAGCGAGGATTGCGGCTGCCGGAGGATCTGGTGGCTGCCGGCGTGGTTGTCCTGGAACGGCCTTTTCGCGGCAGCGAACTGCTCAATGAGTTGAAGGTTGTGGGCCACCAAGAGGCAAAAAAGCCAGAAAAAACAGCGGCAAACCTCGCAGGCAGGCGGAACACGAAATCTGGCAGCGGGAGGGTGGAAAACAAAGAAGGCCGCCTTAAGTGGCGGCCTTCTCATGGTTTACACCTACTGGAGCCGACGAGAGTCGAACTCGTGACCTCTTGCATGCCATGCAAGCGCTCTCCCAATTGAGCTACGGCCCCAATCGCTGTCAAAGGTCTTCGGGTGTGACGCCGAAGAGCATTTAAACTTATCTGTCTTTGGCGGATCTGTCAAGGATCGCGCGTGCCAGTTTTCGTTTAGCAGGGCAATCGCATGTCGTGGCACGGGCATCTTGCCGTGAGTAACAAGGCATCAGGGGGCACGATTCTCTCGGCCCTTGAGACCGCTACGGGCGGGACGCCTGGGATGTTCATGGCCAGGATGGCCATGCCACACGTACCCAGGATGGTCATGCCACACGCACATGCGATTCCCCTGTCGTTTAGAGGGTGATTCTGTGGGCCGTTGACTGCGGGTCGGGCGCCGAAGATGATGCTAGCCTGGATGGTACCGGAATCGGTGCTGACAGGAGAGAGGCGAACATGGACTATCGGCCGCAGTATCATTTCAGTCCCCCGACCGGCTGGTTGAATGATCCCAACGGGCTTATCTGGCAGGATGGGGAATACCACATGTTCTACCAGTGGCATCCCAGCACCGAGTTCGATGGGGCCGGGATGTGCTGGCACCATGCGGTCAGCACGGACCTGGTGCACTGGAAGCACCTGGAGGTGGCGCTGGCGCCGGATGGGCTGGGGGCGATCTGGTCGGGCAGCGCGGTGGCGGATGTTGCTAACACGTCGGGGTTGTTCGAGGGGGCGGGCGGTTTGGCAGCGGTGTTTACACATCATGCCCCCAGCCACGCCGAACGGCAGAGTATTGCGTACAGTACTGATCGGGGGCGGACGTGGAGGAAGTACGCGGGCAATCCCGTGCTGGGGGATGATACCTGCCGGGATTTCCGGGACCCGAAAGTGTTCTGGCACGGATCGACGCAGCGATGGGTGATGGTGGTGGGGGTTGAGCATCAGTTGTTCCACTCGCCGAACCTGAAGGATTGGACGCCACTTGGCAAGACGGGCTTTACGAGCGAGTGTCCGGACCTGTTCCCGGTGATGGTCGAAGGGGAGAACCAGGTCCTGTGGGTATTGAGCCTGGGCGGTCGACAGGTGGTCGTCGGCGATTTCGATGGGCGGGTGTTTGTGCCGCAGACGGGGCCGATCGAGGTGGATGGCGGGATGGACTTCTACGCGTCGCAGAGCTGGGAGAACATTCCGGGTGGGCGACGGGTCTGGGTCGGGTGGCTGAACAACTGGAAGTATGCGCGGCAGGTGCCGGAGTTCGGGGCTCGGGGGTTCATGACGATTCCGCGGGAGTTGTCGCTGCGGAGGGTGGCGGGCAAGGGGTTGGTGCTGGTGCAGCGGCCTGTCCCGGCGTTGGAGGCGTTGCGGCGGGATGCGTGGACGATTGATGTGCGGGGGTTGCAGTCCGGTCAGCCATTGGCGGCGGGGGAGGCGCTGGAGATCGAGGCGACGATGCGGCCTGGCGCGGGGGATTGTTGCGGGGTCAAGGTGGCGGCGGCGGGCGGGGAGGAGACACTGGTTGGTTACGATGCGGCGGCCGGGTGCGCATTTGTCGATCGGGAGCGGTCGGGGCTGGCGGTGACGGCGGGGCGGTTTTGGGTGCCGATGGCGGTGCGAGGGGAGACCGTTGACGTGCGGGTGTTTGTCGATCGCTGCTCGGTTGAGGCGTTCTTCAACGATGGCGAGGCGGTGATCTCGTGTCAGATCTACCCGACGAAGTCGGGCGGGGCCGTGGAGTGGTTCAGCGGGAATGGGAAGTCGGCGGTGCGGGAGATGCGCGTGCATCGGTTGGCGGCGATACATGCGCAACAACGGAACAACGGCGCGGACTGAAGCCCGAGCTATGGAACCGGGCTACTCTCTTGCCAGAGGAGAAGTTGCAGCGCGGCACGCCGCTATGCAAGTAGGGCTGCCTGGCGCTTGAAGTGGTCTTCGAGCACCAGGGCGGTCATGGCTTCGACCACGGGGACGATGCGGGGGCAGATGCACGGGTCGTGGCGGCCCTGGATGGTGATGGTGCGGGGGTTGCCGTGGGTGTCGATGGTCTCCTGGGGGCGGCTGATCGAGGAGGTCGGCTTGACGACGGTGCGGAAGACCAGTTCGGCGCCGGTGGAGATGCCGCCTAGGATGCCGCCTGCGTGATTGGTCAGGAAGCCCTGGGGGCCCATGGGGTCGTTGTGCTGGCTGCCGAGGAGGTCGGCGGCGGCGAAGCCTGTGCCGAACTCGATGCCCTTGGTGGCGCCGATCGAGAGGATGGCGTGGGCCAGTTCGGCGTCGAGTTTGTCGAAGACGGGTTCGCCCAGGCCGGCGGGCAGGCCCTTGACGCGGCACTCTATCACGCCGCCGATGCTGTCACCGGCGGCCTTGGCTTCTTCGATCTTCCGGACCATCTCGACGGCGGCGAGGGGGTCGCAGGCCCGCATGGGGTTTTTCTCGATCTGGTCGTAATCGACGGTCTTGCACTGCACGCCGCCTGCTCGCCAGGTGTAGGCGGTGATTGAGACGCCGCGGCGGGCGAGCAGTTTGGCGGCGATGGCGCCGGCGGCGACGCGGCCTGCGGTCTCGCGGCCCGAGGCGCGGCCGCTGCCGTGCCAGTCGCGGATGCCGTACTTCTGGAGGTAGGTGAAGTCGGCGTGGCCGGGGCGGTAGATATCCTTGATGGGGTCGTAGGCGCTGGGGCGAGCGTCCGTGTTGAACAGGAGGAGAAGGATCGGGGTGCCGGTGGTCTTGCCGTTGAAGACGCCGGAGCGGATCTGGACGGTGTCGGGTTCGGTGCGGGGGGTGGTGACCGAGGACTGGCCTGGCTTGCGGCGGTCGAGCTGGACCTGGATGTCGGCCTCGCACAGGTCGAGGTTGGGCGTGGCGCCATCGACGACGACGCCGACGGCCCCGCCGTGCGACTCACCGAAGGTCGTGATGCGGAACAGATGCCCGAAGCTGCTGCCTGCCATTGCGCACTCCTTACGGATGTCTTCTCGAAGATGCGAATTGTACCGGATGGCGGGGTCTGCCTCAACGCGGGGGGACGCCTGGGATGTTCATGGCCAGGATGGCCATGCCACACGTACATGCGACTGCTAGGGCTGGGCAATGCTCTGGGGCAGGGTGGCGACGAAGTTGCGGATCTCGTCGCGGACGCGGCGGTAGTGGGCGAGGGCGTGGCGGGTATCGGGGGCGTGGAGGGCCAAGCGGGGCGGGTCGTCGAACCCGGCGTGGATCAGGGGGGCGTCTAGCATCGAGACGAGGCAGACCTGGCGGGCGTGGTGGCACAGGGTGATCACGTAATCCAGGGGTACGTCCCAGAATGTCAGCACGTGCTTGGACTGGTGGGAGGAAATATCGACGGCGCACTCGGCCATTACCTCCACCGCCAGGGGGTCCAGGCCGGCCGGGGCGGTGCCGGCGGAGAAGGGTTCGATGCGATCGGCCCGGAGGTGGCGAGCCCACCCCTCGGCCATCTGGCTGCGGCAGGCGTTGCCGGTGCAGAGGAACAGGATCCGCAGGCGAGGGGGCGAAGGGGGTGGCGCGACGGGGCGCTCAGGCCGCAGGCATGCGGACAATCGCTGGATGTGCTGCCGGATGGTCATGGCGTTTTCCCGGGCTGTCCCTGGTGCAGGCGAGGATCGTCCTTGCGTGTAAGATCATAGCGTCGAGCGGGGGGTTGGGAGGGGGACTCGGCGCAAGGGCAGGGCGCACAAGCAAATAGACAACGTCTTCGGGGACGAATAAACTTCCTAATGTGCCGGCCCGGGATGAATCGGCGGCAAATGGCATGGCATGTGTGTGAGGTGATCTGACATGAGTACCTTCGGTTCTTTGGCAGTGGAGACGCTTGGGATGCAGGGGCGGCGCTTGCCGTGCGATCGGTACCAGCC
>JANYLN010000306.1 GCA_025357795.1 Planctomycetota bacterium | reverse complement strand
CTTGCCTGATATTGACAACAGTTGCGTTGGCGCATGTTGTCAATAGCACTTGCGCATATTGTCAATGGTATTACTGATGCCGTGATAGACGTCAACTAGAGACCGAGATACCGGGAGTTCCATGCTAAGCAGATCAAAACGCGAGGAGATAAAGAAGTTTATCATCCAGCACGTATGCGAGCACCCGCAGGAGATCACTGCGCTGACAGCAGGAACGTTCTCCATATCCCGGCAGGCAGTCTATCAAAGGGATTCTGTGACAGCCCCTCGGATCCCACTCCCAGGATTGTCGCTGCTCGTGCCCCGCCCTCGCCCGATCCGCATCCGACATCGCACATCGACGATAATCCATGGCGATTGACGATGCCAGCAGGACAGTCCGGCACACTGGCCACGCCTCGCAGGCGACCCCCGCCGCCCCCCGTTCTGCATCCCACCGTGGCCGCGCCGGTAACATCCGTAAACGGTTTGCGGGTATGATGCCGATAACAACCACAGCAGCATTGGGGTTTCCTGCATATATGGCCAAAAGACAAAAGACCGATAAACAACGCGTTCCCTTGCGTCAGCGGCTGGCGCATTTCAAGGAAAGCTGCCTGATGGTAGGCCGCGGCCTCGCACGCATCCTCTATTTCGGGATGTGGGTAGGTCTGATAGGTGGCAGTCTGTACGGCCTCTGCTGGTGCCACGATCATGCCCTGGCCCTGCCGGAGTACCACAAAAGCGCCAGCATCAAGCTGATGAACCTGCCCAACTGGCTGCGCCGCCCGGAGAACCAGCACGTCCTCGACCAGATCCTCCGCTCGGCCAACCTCGACCCCAAGACCGATTACATCGCCGACGATCGGCTGGCCTACAAGATCGCGCGCAACCTCAAGGACAGCCCCTGGATCGACCAGGTCGTCAGCATCAAGAAGGTCGAACGCAACGGCATCCTCGCCGTCGAGTGCACCTACCGCATGCCGACCGCCTGGATCCAGCAGGAAGACCGCTGCTACCTCGTCGATGGCCTCGGCCACCGCCTGCCCGGCACCTATGACCCCTACCAGGTCGAGCAGGCCGGCCTCATGACCGTCCTGGGCGCCAAGGCCGTACCGCCGGACGTCGGCCAGGTCTGGGCGGGCGGGGACGTGCAGGCCGGACTGCGCTTGGCGGACCTGCTGCAAAACACCCTCCGCGGCAAGATCGCCGCCGTCGATGTCACCAACTACCTGGGCTACGCCGACCCCCTCGCCCCCGACATCAAACTCCAGCCGCGCCAGCTCTCCAGCGAGATCTTCTGGGGCCACGCCCCCGAGGAAGAGTTCGACATGGAGCTGACGGCCTTCGCCAAGATCAAACTCCTCGAGGACAACCTCAAACGCTACGGGCGGGTTGACGGCAATCGGCCCTACCTGGACATCCGGACCACCCCGCCCTATCAGCCGGTCGACCGGAGCGCAGACCCCGCCCCAAAAGCCGGGGCCGTGGCTAGGCAGGCCGGCCATGACGCCAGCCACGCCTGAGTCTGCGGCCAGCCTTTGCGACTTGACCCGGCTTAAAGGTATAATGAAGCCGTGGTTATCGGCCCTGCGTTCACGCCGCCTCCCAAGGCCGGCTCGTGAAGGCCCCATTGAGGAGTTGCAATAGATGGGTATCCAGAACCTTTTCCGGGGTGTTCGCAACTGGTTCCAGCCGACGACGGCGCCCGGCGACGGCGCCGGCCAGGCGGCAGCCCCCCTCAACACCGACACGGTTCGCGGCGGGAGCCTCCTGCGCTGGCCCGGCAATCGCCAGCAGACCGTGGAGCGCCTCCAGGCCGGCTACGAACGCATGCTCGGCCTCTGCCAGACGATCGACGACCACCTGCAGTCCCAACGCCAGCAGGGCCAGCAGGTCGCCGACTCCCTCTGCCAGCTGACCGGTTCGATCGGCGAGGTCCCGGGCCTGCTAGGCCAGCTCTCCCAGCGACTGGACAAGATCGCCGACCAGGCGGTCAAGGCCTCGACCTGCACCGAGCGGCTCAACGATTCCATCGACCAGCTCATCCCCGCCCAGCGCAGCCAGAACGACCTGCTCTCCAGCGTCCATCGCCAGCTGGGCGAGTCGAGCCACACCAACTCCCAACTCGCCGATGTCCTCGTCGAACTCAAAGGCGCCATGCAGGGCCTCTCCCGCTCGGAAACCGAGCGGATGCGCGTCCTCGAGCGGTTGGCTGACATGCTCGCCTCCCGCGACCGCGAGTTCACCGCCATGGTCCAGCAGCAGAACAAGGCCTTCAAGTGGGCCTGGGCGGGCAGCCTCTCCGCCGCCGTCGTCGCCATCGTCATCGCCGTGCTGGCCCTGGTGCGGTAAGTGCCCCGCCGCCTCTGTGTAGCCAGCAACCATCCCAGCTGTGGTCGTGGCTGTTGTAGTTGTGGTCGTTGCCGGCAAATAACCAATACCAACCGACAACGGCCCCCTCACTCCCCCCGACTGATCGCCGCCGCCGTCCACTCCTCCTGCAGCGACGCCGCAATCTTCGTCGGCTTGCGGCGCAGCTCCTTCTGCAGTTCCCGCTGTGCCTCCCGGGCCGTATCCTGCACCAACGGCGACGGATCGTGCCGCGCCTGTTCGATGGCCTTCTTGAGCCGGCCGATGCCGTCCTTGCCCTGTGCCTTGAGCTGCCAGACCGCGTAAATGCTGCTGCCGTTGGTCTTGCCCCGCGTCTGGATCCACGCCCGGTAGCTTCGCAGCAGGGCCTCCCAGTCCATCGCGTGCTGGCGATCGAAGGCTAGCCCCACCATCCCCGGATAGCTCAAGACCCAGTAGTCCTTCTCCTGCCGCACCAGCACCGGACCGTTGAAGAAGAACCGCTGGTCCGGCTTGCCCGCCTGCGCCTCCAGCAGATCCTTCTGGCACCGGGCGCACAACTGCTTGCGAATGGGCGGCCGCTTGAACCAGTCCCGCTTCAGCACGAACGTCCAGTACATCAGGCAGTTCTTGTTCGAGCAATGTGCCCCATCCCCGTGCGAACGGTCCTTGCACAGCCCCAGGGCATGCCCCGCCTCGTGCCGCAGCGCGTTGGCGGCGAAGTACCCCTGCTCCTTGCGGGCATAGGCAACGTCGTAGTAGATCGCGCACGGGTAATCGCCGTACGAAACGTGCGGATTGTCCGGCTTCTTCCGACCGAGCTTCTTGGAGTCGTAGAACAGCACGTACAGGTACGCCGTCCGCGGCGTCGCCGGCCCCTCCAGCCGCATCCCGGCCAGCTCGTTCGGCGAGAGCCCCCTGGCATCCGCCAGCGGAATCGGCTTGCCCTGCACCATCTGAATGCCGCCCGGCTTGCGGCAGCAGTTCGCCAGGAAGTCCTTCAACTCCGCCAGCCATCGCGGATCGACCGTCACCCCCTCGACCCGATCGACCTCCACGTACAACCGGTCATACGGCGCCGCCTGCAGGAACATCCGCTCCTGGTCGAACTCCAGCGGCAGCTGCGCGCTGCTCTTCTTGGCCGCCGCGCAGCCCGAGACGATCATCCCGCTGCAGGCCAGCACAACCCACAGATACCTGCTGAGTGTACGCATGCGAACAGCCATCCTTAGCGAACTCCTTGCCTCAGGGTTGGACTGCCCAACCGGCCGCGGCCACACAAACTGCCCGCCGCCTTCTTACTAGAGGAATTCCGCCCGCCGAGGCACAACCTCGACCCGCCGGAACCCTGCCGTATTCATCGTGGAATCCGCCGCTGGGGATGCCCGTTTCACCGAGCGATCCCTTCTCCATCAGCGGCTTCTTGCCACCTCGCCTGCCCGCTATCGTCCTACCCCACCACCGCCACCGTGTACACGCCCGCCCGCGGCACGACAAACCGCACCCCCTCGGCCGTCACCGTCACGTCCCGCGCCGCCACCTCGCCCTCCATCTCCGGGCTGAGCAGTTGCACCTTCGCCGTCTTCACATCGGGGACACAAACCGTCACTCCCTCCACAGGCCGGCCGCGATAGTTTACCAGATGGACGATCCGTTTGCTCGCCTTGCGCCACACGCTCGCCAACACACCATCGGGCGCCTCGATCCGTAGCGGATTCTTTTGCACCCCAACCACATCCGCCATCCACTGCCCCAGCAGTTCCCCGTTGTTCCCGCTCACGGCCGCATCCTGCACGCTCTGCGGATAGAAGATCACCCGCCCCTTGCCGACGTTCTTCTCGAACCGCCCAGCCAGCCCCGCTTGACAAGACACGCCGAACAGGTCCGCCAAGGCATAGTCCGCCCGCGGCTCCCATGTTTCTGTAAATAAGGACGTCTGCCCCGTCGCAATAAGCGTGCCGCCCTTGCGGACGAACTCCCGGACCCGCTGGCACGCCTCCTCCCCCATGAACCGCACGTCGTTCGCCAGCAACACTTCGTACCGCGACAGGTCGTACCGCTCCAGCATCATCTCGTACACGACGATGTCGAACTGCACATTCCGCCGCGCCAGCAGCGTCACCGCCGGGCTCTTCTCCGCCATAGGCGACAGCGACCGCATCAGCAAGGCCGTCCGCCCCGCGGGCTGCGCGCCCCCGTAGATCGCCTTGCCGTGCCGCGCATGCCAGGCGCTCCAGCCGCTGTGCACCCGATCGATCGGGTCGCACCCGAACGCCAGGATCTCCGCCCACATCACCTGATCGTGCGCGCCGTTGATCGCCGGCTTCTCCCGCCCGCCGTCCTCGTAGAAGTACTTCCACAGCGCGACGTTCGTCCACATCACCCCGCCTTCGCTCCACGTGCACGCCGTAGCGTCCTCGCTGAGCTTGAAGTTGCACGGCACGTTCAAGGGCCATCGCTCGTGCCCATTGGGCGAGAACACCACCTCCGGCTTGAGCGCCCGGGCATGCTCCCACAGATCCCGCATGAAGTCCGCCACGCTGTTGTTCCAGAATTGGCTGCTCGCCAGGCTCCGCGTCGATCGCACCTCGCTCCGGCTGCGATCGCTGTCGGCCACCACCTCGATCCCCGTCTGGGTGGACGGGTCCTTCGGCCCCTGGGCGGCGCCTTCCGGCAGCGGCATCTCCTGCCGCTGGCCATAGAGCTGCTGCGTATACTCCCCGAACTTCTCCCGGCAGAGCGGGCAGTAGCACTTGCTGAACAGGTTGTCGAAGAACAGCCCGTCCGCCCCGGCCTCCAGGGCCTTGGTGATCTTGTGCTTGATGTACTCCCGCCAAGGCCGCTGGTTCACACACATCAGCACCCGCGTGACCAGCCCCGTGTACGTCGCCGCCATGTACGGCACGTCCTGGCCGTCGTGGTCGATCTGCTTCCAGCCGCGCGACGCCGGCTCCGCCTCGAACATCTCCTGCCAGAAGCTGTTCGTCACGCTCAAATACGCGATGACCTTGATCCCCTTCCGGTGCGCCCGCTGGATCAGGCCCCGCATGACCTGCCACTGGCACTCATCGCCCCGATGCGAAAACCCCGGCGACCACACCAGCCGCAGCATCGTGATGTGGTCCCGTTTCATCCGGTCCACAAGCTCGTTGCCGTCGTATGCCTTCCCCCGCCCGTACAGCTGCTCCGGCGTGAAGTTCCACCGGCCCGACAGGATCGCCTTGACCATCTCCGCCGGCCCCTCATACGAGCCGGCCTCGCGGAAATACCCCCGCCGCGCCCACTGCACCGGCTGCCCAGCCGCGTCGAAGTTGTTCAGAGCCATCCGCCAGAACCTCCTGCATGGCAATCACCTACTACAAGATCGGTCCCCCGCCCCCTCCGCCATCACCCCGCCGGGCCTTGGGCACTCCGATTGAAGCGGCGCCTCCCCCCATGGAACTCCCCCATTTAGCCGACTCGCTTGCCAGCCACGTCGCAAGAAACGCCGGCCACGGGAGTTCATCGGCCCAGCGCCGGCGTGCCGTGCGGAGGATCCGGCCCGATGGCCCACAGAGGTGCGTGACCGGTGCAGAATTAGGGCCTTCGGCTTGCTAGGATGACGATGAATAGGCTATGCTGGTCGTCGGACCTGGCATGGACCTATACTTGTACGGAAGGATTTGCGTGGCCCATTACTCAAAGGCTCCTATCACTGAAGCGTTGATCGACCTGCGGGTCCAGCTACCACCCGGCGCATCTTTGGCCAACCTGGAGAAGGTTTGCACGAACGAAGCCGAGCGGTACCCGGACAAGCGGAAGCAGTTCTCGTTCTCTGCGCAGGTGCAGGGTGGCCAGAAGGTATCGGCCAACGCTGCCCAACAGGAACTGGGCTGGCTCATTCATAGCCATGACAAGAAACACGTCTGTCAGGTGCAGTTGACAGGCTTCACGTTCAGTCGCCTCGCCCCATACGACCGCTGGGAGAGCCTTAGGACTGAGGCGCAACGGCTTTGGCGCCTGTACAAGGAAGTGACCAGTCCAATAGCAGTGACGCGGGTTGCCGTTCGGTATATAAACCGCCTGGACTTGCCGCTCCCACTGCGAGACTTCAAGGACTACCTCCAGACGGTACCCGAAGTATCACCAGCGATGCCACAGGGCTTGTCCGGCTTCTTCATGCAGCTACAAGTACCCCAGGCGGATCTTCCCGGGATGCTGATTTTGACGGAGGCATTGATCCCGCCCCCCAGCAAGAGCGTAGTATCTGTAGTACTTGACATAGACCTGTATCGCGATCAGGATTTGCCGCAGAAAGAGGATGACATCTGGGATCTGCTTGAGCAGCTCCATGTGCGCAAGAACGAGATTTTCGAAGGCTGCATCACTGACAGAACAAGGGAGATTATCAGGTAATGCCAGCACTTGCACCGCCAGCCATGGTCATTCTTGCTGACTTGCCTTCTGGTGACTTTCCCTTTGCTGCCTCGTGCGCCAGCCCGGAACTGCAGGGCCCGGAAGGACGCCATCTTTCCTCTGTCCTGGATGAGGTACTGAGGCACTGGACTGCGAGGTCGGAGTTCATCGTAAGTCAAGAAGAGAATGATGCAGAGTTGTCATACGACCCTGTCCCGCCCAAGAAGACATTCTTTGTGAAGGTGCGGTACGTGGATGCAGGGAAAGGCCTACCTCTTCCATTTGACTGGGAAGACTGATGTCCGCACCTTCCTTCTGGATCAAAGTCGAAGACGCCAACCTTGTACAGGGAGACTTCCTGTCCAATTGCCTCGTTCCTTTATTCGAGCCGGGTTTTGGCCAAGGCGACCAACCTGCTCAAGTACAGACACAGACGTACGACCTTGTCGTTCTAACGCAAAGCTGCGATCTGGAAAACAGGAAGATCAGTCTCGTTGCCTGCAGCCCAATCCACTCTCTTGCCAGCTTTGAAGCCCGGAATCCTGTTTTCGGCCAGAAGGGTAACTGGGAAACCGTGCGAATGGGACGGCAGGAGGGCCTTCACATGCTGGGGGCCACTGAACATCCCGATAACAATCGCGAGGCCTTTGTTGTTGACTTTCGCGAGATCTACAGCCTACCTCTCAAGTACCTGACTGATCACGCTGCCAATCTCGGGCCGCGATGGCGCCTTCAGTCACCTTACCTGGAACACTTCTCGCAAGCATTCGCCCGATTCTTCATGCGGGTTGGCCTGCCATCCAGGATCTTACCCTTTAAGTAGCGACGGTTGCAAAGCCTTCTTTGCAATCTGGGGACACCATACACAAAACCCCAAGGAATGAGGAACCATCACCAATGGCACAACCCAAGTGACAATTGCCCGTACACAGTAGGCCTCTCACTGCCCCCGCCCCGCCCATCAAACCCGCCGGCTCAAAATTCCCACCGGCTTGCTCCCCAGCCGCACCGCCCACAGCACCACCGCCGCCGCATCCGGCCCGGGCCGTAGCGACCGCAACCCCGCCAGGATCTCTTCAGGCTGGCACGCGAACGCCCGCGTCTTTACGTCCGACACCCGCCAGCCCCGCGCCCGCACCAGTTGCTTGATCTTCTTGCTCGACCAGCCGACCACCTCCAGCACCTCGTACCGCCGCGCCAGCAGTGTCGCCGCCCCCGCCTCCGATGTCCCCCCCATCTCCCCCCCCAGCAGCGGCAGATGCGGATCGACCAGCCCCGCCCCGATCCGCTCCGCCAGGTTCCCCAGCAGCCCCGCCCGCACCACCGCCGCATCCGGCTCGTGCAGCATCACCCCCGCCGCCAGCAAACCGCCCCGCGCAGGCCGGCTAACGGGCGCATCGCTCGCCAGCGTCTCGATCGCCTTGGTCTGCCCCGCCGTACTGCGGATCACCGTCGCCGTCCGGCGCGACCGCGCTAACTGGCCGCACCAGGCCATCGCCTGCTTGAGCGTCCCGTTCTCACTGATGCACTCGACCTCGTCCGCCCACCCCAGTTGCCCCAGGTCCACAGCCGGACTGAGCTTCGCCCCCAGGTTCCCGTACAGCCCCGCCAGCCCCCGCACCCGCTCGATCCACGGGGCCCACTGGTCCGCCTGGAGTTGCCGCCGCCCCCCCTCTCGCCGGGGCGGATCGATATGACACCCCTCCGCCCGCGGCACCCACTGCTCGATGTCCGCCGCCACAGCCCGCACCCGCCCGCCCACGCCGTACGCCTCGGCGTTGCCCTGCAGGCACAGCAGCCGCGCGGGGCTGCAATCCACCCCGATCACCCGCCCCACATGCTCCGCCAGGAACAGCCCATCCCCGCCCGCCCCGCAGCACAGGTCCGCGATCTCCCCCATCTCGGCAAACCGCCCCGCCTTGTGTCGAGCCACCGGCTCGCTGGTTGCCTGCTCCAGCAGATCCGAACCGTCGAAGAACATCTCCTCCCCCCGAACGAACCGCTCCTTAGCCCGCACGCGCAGCCCGTTCAGCGTCAGAGCCGCCGAAACCAGTTCCGCCGCAAACCGCGCCCGCAATCGCCCGACCATGGCCGGCTCCACCACCTCCGCGCACAACGCCGCCGCCGCCAAGGCCTGCCGCCCCTCCGCCGTCCGCAGAATCCGCAGTTGTTCCAAACCAATGTGCGACACTCGTACTACGTCTCCTGATTTCCGACCCCTACGGCATCCATTAAGATCATTCCAACCGTTCAACCCGCGACCAGATTTCCCCGCCACAATTGGCCTCGCCAGCACCCCTTCAGTGGCGCCGTTGGTGGCATACCTGCCGGCTCCAAAACCAGCCGTTTCGTATTCTCTCCAACCCACAAAGGGAATCAATGGCCGGCGCAGCGGACCCACAAAACGCGCGCAAAAAAAGGACGTCCAGGCTACCTTTCGGCCACCAAGACGTCCTTGGGAGGGAGGGGAGGTTCGTTAAAATCGGTAAGCGTTACCGATTATGCGGCTAGAATACCCTCCTCCAGTGTCTGCCGCAACTTCTCTAAGGCCTTATTTTGGATCTGGCGTACACGTTCCTTCGTCACGCCGATAATTT
>JANYLN010000273.1 GCA_025357795.1 Planctomycetota bacterium | reverse complement strand
TGCGCCTGGACGCAACCGTGCTCGATCGCCGTCAGCGTATTGGCGACCGCCACGCCGGTATCGTTGTGGCAATGAATGCCCAGGGGGACGGATACGTGTGTCTTGATCGCCTCGATGTGCCGGCCGATCCGCGCCGGCAGCGAACCGCCGTTGGTGTCGCACAGGATGATCCGCGTCGCACCCGCCTGCTGTGCTGCCAGCAGGGTCTTCAGCGCGTATTCGGGGTTGGCCTCATAGCCGTCGAAGAAGTGCTCGGCGTCGTAAAACACCTCCCGGCCTGCCTGGCTGCACAGCCGCACGGAGTCGGCGATCATGGCGAGGTTCTCTTCGAGGCTGACTCGCAGGACCTCGGTCACGTGCAGGTCCCAGGTCTTGCCGACGATGCAGACCACCGGCGTCTGGCCGCCGAGCAGGGCCTTCATTCCCTCGTCGTCTTCGGCCTTGAGTCCTTTGCGGCGGGTCATGCCGAAGGCGGCCAGTTTGGCGTGCTTGAACTTGATGTCCCGCACGTCGCGGAAGAACGCCTCGTCCTTTGGGTTGCTGAGCGGATAGCCGCCTTCAATGTAGTCGATGCCGATGTCGTCGAGCCGGCTGGCAATCAGCAGCTTGTCCTGCAGACTCAGGCTGACGTTCATGCCCTGCGTGCCATCGCGCAAGGTCGTGTCGTACAGTTCGACGTGCCGGGCTTTCGCACTACCGTCCTGACCGCTCATCGCATCGGCTCCTTGGATCTGCCCCGCTTTGGGGGGGGGGTTACCATACCATAAACAAAAAGGCCCTGCCGTCTCGGGCAGGGCCGTCATCCGCTTTCGCGTTTGTACCGGGGCCCTACCCGCCATCGGGAATAATAACGACGATAATGTCGATAAGGGTGCTTACGACGCCAGGGGCGCGCGCAGCGGTCACCTCGCAGCGGGCTGGGCCGCTGAAGGACATCGGCCGGAGTTGTGCAGGCAAACTAGCCACCGGATTCACCCGATCCTGCTTAAGTCTCAGGAACAATTCAGTGCATTCTATATCGGCGCTTGCAGCCGTGCAAAGCAAATTTCACAGGTCAGCCTGAGGGCGTGCCTTGCGGGACCGGACCGGGCCCCCACCTGAACGGACGCATGGACCAGGCCGGCTCGGCGTGATGCTGGCAGATTTAACAGTATGGCATACAATGGATTAAGCCGAACGATCCGAGCCGGACTGGACGATAGTTTTCCGTGGGATGCCTATTGGCCGGCCGACTCGGCGAGCCCCGGCCGCAGCTGTATTGTTCGTCCGATATCACGGTATAATGCGGGCCGTAGTGTTCCAGGATGCGATGGTCCTTTCTGACTGTGGGAATAGAGTTCGGAGGCATGTCATGGCGGAAGGTGGAGAAGTCATCAAGGTATGTGACGAGTGCGGCGCGGCGGTCTACCCCGACCACATCGAGCGCGGCACGGCTGGCATGGTCGACAAGAAGCTCCTCTGTCCTATCTGTTACCGCGATCACTTGAAGCAGTTCAACAACGAGAAGGACGAAGCGGACGAGCCGATTGCTCTGGTCGATGAGACGGAGATGACCTTCGAGACGGCCGAAAAGTCCGAGCCCAAGACCAAGATCACGGCCTTCGCTGACGACAGCGTCTTCGGCCAGTTGATGGACCACGACGAGTCGAAGTACCAGCGACCGCTGAACAACTCCGGCCGCGGCGCGATCCGTTGCCGCACGTTCCACACGAAGCTCACTGATGCGGCCCTGAGCTATATGGACAGCATCATCAACGAGTGGATTGAAAAGAACCCGCAGATCGAAGTCAAGCACGCGAGTTCCACGATCGGCATGTTCGAGAGCAAGCAGCACCAGGAACCGCACCTGATCGTGACCGTCTTCTACTAGGCAAAGACATTCATGGTCATGAACCACGGACAACCGATGGCGGTTGACCGCGAGCGAGGAAATATCTTGAAGACATGCCTGTGCAGCATCGCCTGCAAGAATGGCCAATGGACGGCCGAGCAGATCATCGATCTTGCCGCCGAGCTGAAGTTCGACGGCATCGAATTGTGGGGCAGCTTCTTTGCCGACGCCGCCCCGGACCGTTGCAGGCAGATCGTGCAGTACTGCCGCGACAAGGGTCTGGCTGTGCCGATGATCTCGCCGTACATCGGCTTTTTCGACATCACCAAGGGCAACCATGCGCCCATGGTCGCCGAGTGCGAGAAGTTCCTTAAAATCGCCAAGTTCGTGGGCGTGTCCAAGATTCGGTCATTCGCCGGCTTTGTTTGTGAGATCTCGGCCGCTACCAGTGACGAGGCCAACTGGGCTTATGCGATCAATGGCTTTGCCGAATACGCCGCGTTGGCCGAGCAGCTGGGCATTGATCTGGCCCTGGAGACGCACGAGCAGTCGCTGATCGACGCGATGAGCGGCATCGAGATGCTGTTGCGGGGCGTGCCCAGCCGCCGGCTGAAGATCAACTTCCAGATCGACCAGCTGCCCGAGAACTCGAAGATGAGCATCCCGCAGATCTGGGATCGTCTGCGTGATCGGGTCGTGCACATGCACTACCACGTGCCGACGACCGATGAGAAACGGGCTCAGACCCGCGAGCTGTTCGGCTGCATGAAGCGCGACAAGTGGGACGGTTTCATCTCGATCGAGTACTGCAAGGGCGAGAAGGCCGCCGACGTGATTGCGCGGGTCGGTCTGCCGCATCTCAAGGAAGACTGGGCCGCCGCGTAGCAAGGGAGCTGTTCCCGCAAGAACCGGCATGCAATGAGGGCGACTCGGCGAGTCGCCCTCTTTCTCATGGGCCATGGTGGATCGGGATCAACCCGAAGAGCCGGGTCGCACTGTTGGCTGGTCCGCCATTGTAGCCGGGGCCGAGGACGGGGCGCTGGAGGCGGCCTGGATTTTCCCATCGCCGCACGTGCGTACGAATGCCCGCAGGGCTTCCTGGCTCGGGGGTGGCCAACCGCTGGCGTCGATGCGGTTAACGGTGTCGGCGAGAGCCCTTAGGCCGGAATCCTCACTTGCGGATTTGCGAACTGCCCGCACCTCTTTGGCCATGGCGATCAGGACGTCCGCCAGGGCCCGGGAGCGGCCGCCAGCGATCTGCTGGATGGCTGTTGAGGCCATCTCCGGCTTACCTACTTCGATCAAGATTCTGGCCAGGGCGGCGATTGCCGAGGGATCCGGCTCGATGGCTACGACACTGACCCATAGGCCGGCAGCCTCTTCCTTCCTGCCGGCCCCGTCCTTGGCCTTGGCCAGCGAGGCCAGCAGAATGGTCTGGACACGGCTATCCGTCGTACGGCCGGACGTTTGCGCGCGGGCCGACTCGAGGACATCGAGCAGTACGGTCACCTGACCCGGCAGGTCGGTCAGGCGACCGAGTTCCTGTTTCAGGGCCGGGGCGTCCAGCCGCAGCATGATACTGATAGCGGCTTCCTTGGCGGCGCGGCGGACGGCGTCGCTGGGTTCGGGCTCGTCGCAGTGCTGCAGCAACAGTCCAATCTGCCGGGTCTTACCGATTTTGGCGAGTGCGCCGCAGACGGTCGCCCGCACGGCTGGCTCGCCATCGGCCAGCAGTGGCGAGAGGATCTTTTCGCCGTCTTCGGGACCGTTGAGGTCGGCGAAGGCCTTGACAGCGATCTGACGGCAGGCCAGATCGGGGCTTTGCAGGGCTGCGAGGAACTGGGTGCGGAAGCGCTCGTCGGCGATTTTGGCCATGGCATCGAGCAGATCCAGGCGGAGGGCCTTGTCGGCGGCCAGCTCGAAGCGTTCTTTCAGAGCCGTGATCACCTGTTCGCAACTCGCGGCTGGTACAGCGTTTGTATTTCCGCGTTGGCAGAGCAGGCCCAGGCCGGCGGCGGAGGCGGCCGCCAGGGCGGGGTCGGCTTTGTGGAGGCGTTCGAGGAGGGCGGGGATTACGGCGGCGTCGCCTAAGCGGCCTAGGGCGCGGGCGATGGTCTGGCTGGTGGCCGGGTCGGTTTCGTGACCGAAGGCTTCCAGTAAGAGCTTGGCATCATCACGGTTACGGAGATCGCCTAGTACGCGGATCGCCTGGCGGCGGACCTCTGATTCGGGGTCGTAGATTGTCTTACGGAGCTGGTCAGCGACATCGCTCGTAACCGTTTTGCCATCCGTGATTAACAGATTTATCAGGTCTATGCCCACGGAGCGGACTTCGGGCACTTGCTGCGTCTTGAGGTAGGAAATCAGCTGGGCGGGGCGGTTGGCTTCTGGGGTGGCGTAGTAGAGGTCCCGATAGGCCTTGCTCAGCAACCCACGGAGGTATTTGACTTTATCGTTCAGGTCGCGGTTTTCGGTCATGAGGTTAGCGTTGAGGGCGGCCAACCATTCCTGGGGTTTTCGGCTACGGTTTGTCTGCCACCAACGGCGCCACTGAACGACATCGACCCCGAAGTCGACGCTGGTAAGCTGGGCAAGCGAGGCAAGCGAGGCGGACCGGACGGCGTCGTCCTGGACATCGAGCAGATTTACGAGGGTCTCGATGGCCTCGCGGTCGGCGAGGCGGCCGAGGACCGTCACGGCGGCCAGTCGCTGGGTCTGAGAATTCTGAGTGGTCGAGGCGACAACGCGGAGTTTGGTGGCCAAGTCGCTGTCGCGGTAGGCGCCCAGGGCGGCGATCACGGTGGTGCGGACCTCGGGCTCCTCGGCGGCGAGCCAGCGGAGCAGCGGGTCGATCAATTCGGACGGCGGGTCTTTGATTTCGAGCATGGCCTGGGCGATCGCCTGGACGAGGGCGATCGAGGGTTGATTCATCAGCGTGGAACGGACGGCACCGACGGCGGCGGGACCCTGGCGAAGCAGGCGCTGGGCACCGATCTGGCGGGCCTCGAGGGAATTCTGGCCTGTCAGCAGCCGGAGGTTCTCCAGGACGTCGGGGGAGAGTTCGCGCTGCGAGGCTGGGGCGGCGACTGGGACCATCACGGGGACGTTCTGCGGAGTCGAAGCGTGGGCCGCGGAGCGCGGCTGGGCCTGGGGGGCTGCGACGGAGGCCTTGACGTCGGTTGGGGCGGCGACGGAGGAACGGACCTGGCCGAAGGTCCCGGCGGCCGAGAGCAAGACGGCCAGACCGGCGCGGAGGCAGATACCCGGGGCCTGAGGGCCTGGACGGGCCGCTGGCCGGGAACCGGCGTCAGTACCAGCAATCAGATTGGGCATGGGCATCCGTTCGGCTGAGAGCAGCCCTGAAGACCTCATCGCTCGCAAGGGGCCAAGCACACCAACCAACTACTTATACCATCGACCCGAAGGGGCGGCGCACTGGTGTAGAACCGGTGTTGTACACGCTGGTAAGGGCCTCAGCAAGGCGGCTCGGAAATACACTTGTCAATTGTAAAACATTCCTTGTGTGTCGATCGTTGTGGACGGCCGGACCGCCTGGTGGCTCGGGCGGCGGTACCTCGCAAAACGATCGCGGTGCCGCCCGGGCCGGCTAGCCGCCATGTCCTTTTACCTTGTGGTGAGGAAGATCTTTCCGAACCGGGAGAAAAGGACATGGGATCGAGGCGAAGACGGAGAGTCGCGTGGGCGGCGGCGGGGGTCCTGCTGACCTGTGGAGGGACGGCGGGGTGTTTGGGGAGCGGCCGAGTGGAACAGGCTGGGGCGGAGGTGCTGGACCTGGTGGCCAAACAGACGGCCGGGGCACTGGACGAGTACGAGCGGGACCTGCAGGCGATCGATGCGGATCGACGACAGGCGGCGGTGCAAAACCTGGCGGAGCGAGTCAAGCGGGACGGGCCCGAGAAGGTCGATGGGCACGCGGCGGCGCTGCTGCAGTCGCTGGAGAAGATCGCGGGGGATCGGCAAGCGGCCCGGCAGCGGTATGAGGCGGCGATGGATAACGTCGAGGTGCTGCGGGAAGTGGCTGGGGGGTTCCGGCGGTACGGGGAGCGGGTGCAGCAGGTCAATAACCAGGTGCAGTCGGTAATCAAGGGGCCGTAGTCAACGGTCTGTCACGGGTCGTTACTCGTGAAGGTCAATCGGGAATGGGGAGGGGACAGATGAACTGGAAGAAGTGGCTTCTCAAGGGGGCGAAGGGTGGCGGCGGGTGCTGGGTCAGCACGCTGCTTGGGCGAGTGGGCGGCTGTGGCGGCAGTCCGCCGGCGCAGACGGAGGCGACGAAGCAGAAGACGAATTGGTTGGAGAGGATTTTGGGGGGAGGGGGGATTCGATGACGACGCAGAACCCGCAGGCGGCGAAGTTGCTGGATGAGGTGATGGCACGGCTGGATGCGGCGGTGCAGGGGGACGGGGCGGCGGTACAGAAAAACAGTACGACGGCGAGCGGTCTGCCGTTGCTCGATGCGATCGACCGGGAGATCGGGGGGGCCAGCCGGCAGACGGCGGTGGCGAAGCTGCGGACGAGCGAGGTCGTCGAGCAGTTCCGGCGGGAACTGGAGACCCAGAGTCTGACGGTGACGACGGTGGCGAACTTCCTGCAGGTGCTGCAGCAGGTGCTGCCGCTGCTGCTGGTGAGGTAGGGTGGGAGGCAAGATGAATTGGGAGACGACGGCGACGATGGTGGCGGTATTGACGCCGCTGGTGGGGGTACCGATGTCGATCATGACCTTTTACCTTCGCGCGATCCGCGAGGGGCAGGACGGTCGACTGCGGGAGACCTGCCGGCGGGTGGAGTCGCTCGAACAGCAGGCGCGCGGGCTGGGGCAGCTCGTGGAAGAGGTGGCGCGGGATTACACGACCAAGGAGGAGTGGCTGCGGGAGTCGCTGCTGGCGCGAAAGCAACTGGAGCGGCTGACGGAGATGGCGGCGCGGTTGGCGGCGAGGTTGGAGGACGGAGAGGGGTTGGTGGGGCATTTGGCGCGGGCCAGCGATGCCATCCTGGAACTGGCAAGGCGATTGACGCCGGTTGGCGAGTAAACAACAGATGGCTGTCCCTATGTAAGGGGGGTGCGATGAGCGAGCTGAGTCGGGCGGGGCGGATCAAGAAGATACGCGGGAGCATCCTGGTGGCGATGAAGATGCTGTATCCGGCGGCCCTGGAGGCGGGGCAGTTGCTGCGGAGCCTGCTGGTGATCTTTCCGCACTTGGAGTGGGAGTACTTTCGCAAGGATCTCTGCTACCTGCTGGAGAAGGGGTACATCAAGCGGCTGATTGTGGAAGACGAGGGCGATGCGGCGCTGGTGCCGTGGCGGCGGCGGTATTTCCGGCTGACGGCGGCGGGCGTCGAGGTGGCGGACCGGTGCGTGCAAGACCCGGCGGTGGAGGTGTAGAACGTGGATGAGCAGACACAACAGCAGGACAAGGTGTCGGCGGAGTACCTGCTGGGCCAGACGAAGCTGGCGCAGCGGGTGCCGGAGGAGGTGCAGGAGGAGATCCGGGCGGTCCTGCGGCGGCCTGTGCGGGAGCGGATACCGGTGCGGCAGTTGTGGAAAGACCTGCGGATGAAGGAGCGATTCGGGGTCGGGGAGCACATGTTCCGCCACTATGCGCGGCAGGTGGTGTCGGTTGACAGCGGGGTGGCGTGCGGGTGGGTGATCCAGGGGATCGCGGAGTTGCTGTCGGTGCCGATCGAGTCGGGGGAGCAACTCGAGCAGAGGGGACAAGCGCTGGTGTTGGCGCGGCTGGCCCACATGCTGCAGGAGCAGCAATTGCCGCCGGAGCAAGTGGTGAAGGTGGCGGACGTGATGGCGAAGGGGCAGGTGGCGGCGGTGAAGGCGGCGGCGCAGCGGCTGGCGGAGAGGAAGGATGCGCGGGTAGCGCAGGAGGCGAGGCGGGCGGCCAAGAGGAAGGAGGAGTCGGGGGACAATATGACGCTGGAGGAGCGGGTGAAGCGGATCTACGGGATTGAGATGCCGGAGTTTGATGCGAGCGGGCGGCAGACCAATCCGCCGCCGGAGGAGGAGGCGCCGGAGGACCTGGTCTGGACGGAGGAGAAGGGCTGGGGGCCGCGAGCGGGGTTCTGAGAGGGTGGGCAGGGAGGAGGCAGGCGTGGCCGCGGGGGCACTTCATCGGGTGTCCTGGCGGCCTTTTTTGTTGGGTGGGGGCGGGGCGGGCGGATGGACGCGGATCAACAGCAACAACGGATCCGCAGATTTCGCAGATTGAAACAGCAACGACAGCCAGGGCCCCGCTGAAGCGGGAACTCAGGACAGTTCCTACCCCACTGAAGCTGGGACTCTGAACTACGACAACGGCAACAACAACACGCGGCTCGCAAGCGAGCCGGCAAAATGGGGGAGGCCGCGGGGGGCATGGGCGGGGATGACAACAATTACGGCAACCTAAATGGGGAGGCGGAAGGGCAGAAACGAAATCGCCGCGGCGGCTCCCCCCGGCGGTAGCTGCCGCGGCCAATTTCGCCAACTTGCTTTCATCTGCTCGGCTGTGAGATTTTATGTACTGATACTCTTATAGGGCAAAGGTATGACAGGGCGGGTCGCAGCAGATTATCGGTCTTTGGTGTGTCGCAACAGGTGCACGCGGCTCAATTCCGTCACAGCGGCAAGGGGCGGGTGAATCAGATCCGAAAATCTGGAGTCAGCTACAAATCCTTTGACGGGGTGGCGGCGGGGGTGTCGTAGAGGGCGGCGGCGGCGACCAGTTCGGTGCGGAGTTCGGCGCGGAGGGCTGGCGGGCTGAGCAGTTGGGCGTGCGGGCCGAAGGATTTGACCCACTGCTTGAGGCCTACGGGATCGGAGAGTTTCAGTTTGACCAGGAGGCGGTCGTCGGCGCGGGCGATCACCCGCTGGCTGGGGTGCCATCTTCTTTCCAGGACGAGGCTTATGGCTGAACCGGTGAACTCGATGCAGGCTTCGAAGGGTTGTCCCTGGCGGCTGACGGAGAGGGAGGAGGCGAAGTAATCCTCCAGGTCGAAGTCCTCGGGGCGGGTGAAGGTGCGGCTGGTGAGTTCCGCCTGACGGATTCTCGTCACCTTGAAGATGCGAAGGGCGGCAGCGTGGGTGCTGTGGGCGACCAGGTAGAGGTCGGCCAACCAGAAGACCAGGCCGTAGGGGTGGATCTCGGTGGTGTAATCATCGCCTCGCCACTGGCTGTGATAGGTGACCTTGAGGACACGGTGTTCGCGGACGGCGGTGTCGATGGCGGAGACGGTGTCGCGGCAGGGGGTGTAGTCGGGCTGGCCTGGCGAGAGGACGAGCAGCAGGCCCTGCAGGTCGCGGAAGTGGCGAAGGGTCTTGGGGGAGAGGCTCTGTTCGATCCGGGAGACGAGTTTGTCGAAGGCTTCGCCTATGGAGGTGCCAGCCAGGGGGGCCATGAAGGCCTTGGCGAGGTAGAGGCTGAGGGCTTCGGTGATCGTCAAGAGCAGGTCGCTGCGTTCGAGGTAGAGGTGGGGCAGGGCGTAGCGGCGCTGGCCGTGCTGATCGTTGTTGTCGGTGAACTCGATGGGCAGGCCGACGTCGCGCAGGACGTTGATGTCTCGCTGGATGGTGCGGCGATTGCAGGAGAGTTCGTCAGCGAGTCCGTCCAGGGTCTGGCCGTAGCGGTGGGTCTGGAGGATTTGGACGAGCGACCATTGGCGTTTGAGTGTATCACCACGCGACACGGTTATTCCCCGGGTATTTCGTATGTATATGCGTCACACAAGACACAGAAGACAGCGATACGGTG
>JANYLN010000230.1 GCA_025357795.1 Planctomycetota bacterium | reverse complement strand
TGTCGCGCATGGCCCACGGCGCGCCCGCGAGGCGCTTCTGCTGACCTGCAATAACGGCGACAGGCCAGCAGAATCGCTGGCGGGCGGTCGCTCGTTCCTCGCTCCCAGGCTGCCCCCGCATTCTTCCTTGGCGCGGGCCGTTCGGGGTTTCTGGTGACACATCCCGATCAGGGGGCCGCCTGGTGTAGCAACTGGTTGGCACCTGCTACCGCAGCCAGTGCCGGGCGATTATGATATCCGTTCCAACGCCGATGTCTGGTGCTGGAGCTGCGCCGCTACCGGATCGTATGCGGAGCCGTCGGATCGTGTTGACTATCAGGCCATTGACATTATCAGACGTACTGTTCGCCATGCGGATGGTCGAGAGTGCCGGCTGGAACCAGATTCCCGCGGACTGGGAGCGGCTGCTGTGGATTGCGCCGCAGGGGTGTTTCCTGGCGGAGTGGGAAGGGCAGCCTGCGGGTACCGCCACGGCTGTCCGCTATGGCATGGACTGCGCCTGGGTGGGCATGGTCCTGGTGGATCCGGAGTTCCGCCGGCGCGGCATCGGGCAGGGCTTGATTGGCCACTGTATTGCTCGTTTGAAGACGATGGGTGTCCGGACGGTCAAGTTGGACGCCACGGACCAAGGCCGGCCTGTTTACCTCAAGCAGGGCTTCGTGGATGAGTACGGTACGCTGCGGCACGTGGGCAGATTCGAGCCCGCCAGGGTGCCGGCCGGGGAGTGCAGGATCGAGCCGCTGGCCCCGCGCCACCGGCAGGCAGTCGCTGCGATGGACCGGCGGGCCTTTGGAGCCGACCGCTCCGAACTCTTGACGGTTCTGGCGGAGCAGCAGCCGGATCGGATGCTGGTGGCCGCTAAGGATGGCCTGATCGTCGGTTATGGTCTGGCGCGGCCGGGCAGGCTGCACGGCTACATCGGTCCGGTGGTTGCCGAACGGATGGACGCGGCGCAGATGCTCGTGGCCGAACTGGGCAGGCGGGTGAACCAGCAGACCGTCTTCGTGGACACGACGGCCCTCAATGAGCCGTGGTGCCGCTGGCTGGAAGGTTGCGGGCTGCAGGCGCAGCGTAGGCTCACACGGATGTATCTGGGCACGAATGATACTCCCGGCGATCCAAGCCGGGTTTATACGCTAAGCGCGTTTGAGACAGGGTAGTTGCCAGAGGATATAGCGATGAACCACAAGATTGCATTGCTGGGTTGCGGGACGGTCGGCAGCGGCGTGTACAAGTTGATTCGGGATTGGGGCGATAGCCTGGCCCAACGCACGGGCCAGTGCTTCGAGCCGGTGTCAATCGCCATCAAGAGCCTCGACGAGCCGCTGTCGGTCGATGTGCCGCGCAGCATCCTGACGACCGATGCGATCGCCGCGGCCCGCCATCCGGACACGAGCATCGTCATCGAGTTGATGGGCGGCGTGGACTTCCCGTTCCAGGTGGTCATGGCGGCCATCGAGGCGGGCAAGCATGTCGTCACCGCCAACAAGGCGCTATTGGCGCACAAGGGGCCGGAGTTGTTCGCGGCCGCCCGCAAGAAGGGCGTGTGCATCGGCTTCGAGGCCAGTTGCATGGGCGGCGTGCCGATTATTGGGCCTTTGCGGCTGGGCTTGATCGCCAACCGGATTGACGCACTCTTCGGCATTGTCAATGGCACGTGCAATTACATCCTCTCGGAGATGACGCTCAAGAAGCGGTCGTACCAGCAAGCCTTGGCGGACGCCCAGAAGCTGGGCTTCGCCGAGGCGAACCCGGCCCTGGACGTCAGCGGCATGGACTCGGCGCACAAGCTGGCGATCCTGTCGTCGCTGGCGTTCGGCATCCAGGTTGATCTTGGCCAGATCAGCGTCGAGGGCATCGACACGTTGAAGCTCAGCGACATCAACGCGGCCGCGGAGCTGGGGTACGTGGTCAAGTTGCTGGCGATCGGGCAGCGCGACGCGGACGGGTTCAGCCTGCGGGTACACCCGGCGTTCATCCCCAAAGATCACCCGCTGGCAAATGTTACCGGACCGTTCAACGCGATGAGCCTGTATGGCCACGCGGTGGGCCACGTGTTCTTCTACGGCCGGGGCGCGGGGCAGATGCCGACCGGTTCGGCGGTTGTCTCGGACCTGGTAGACGTCGCCCTGGGCAACGCGCAGCGGAGTTTCCAGAATCTGGAGATCTGGCCGGACCAGCACGCGGTTACGGCGCTTAAGCCGATTGACAACATCGAGTCCCGCTACTACGTCAGGCTGATGATGTACGACCGTCCCGGGGCGCTGGCGTCGGTGACGCGGATTCTGGGCGAGCATAAGATTTCACTGAGTGCTGTGGTTCAGCACGAGATTCCGGAAGAGAGCACCGACAAGACCGTCGTTCCAGTGGTGATCATGACACACCGGGCCGCCGAGGGCAACGTCAAGGCGGCGCTGGTTGAGGCGGAGCGGACCGCTGTGGTCAAGGGCAAGCCGGTCCGCATCCGGGTCGTCGAGCAGTATGCCGAGCCGAAGAGCTGACGACAGGAACGGCTGGTCGATGCAAGGGACGAATATGACGGTTGGAGCGATTGTGCGGCGGACAACGAGGGCTGGAAATAAGTTATCCACGCTTGCCCACAGAGTTATCAACATCGTGCAGCGGATTCCCTGGTGCCTGCATCAGGGAAAACTCTGAGTGGTTCGCGATATCGGACGTTATGGATTTCTGAAATTATGAAGTATGTAATCATTCTGCCTGACGGCGCGGCTGATGAGCCGCTGGAGCAACTGAACGGCCAGACCCCGCTTTCGGCTGCGCGGACGCCGAACCTGGACTGGATTGCCTCGCATGGGCAGGTCGGCACGGTCCGAACGGTCCCGCTGGGAATGTCGCCGGGCTCGGACGTCGCGACGTTATCGGTCATTGGCTATTCGCCCAAGGTGTACTACACGGGCCGGGCGCCGATCGAGGCGGTGGCACGGGGCATTGCACTGGGACCGGACGACATAGTGTTCCGCTGCAACCTGGTCACGATTGCGGACGGCCGAATGGAGGACTTCTCCGCCGGGCACATCCGCAACGAGGAAGGCTGCCGGATCATCCAGGACATCAACCGACAGCTCGGCTCGGATCATCTGCAGTTCTACTGTGGTATCTCGTACCGGAACCTGATGGTCTGGCGCCACGCCGGCAATCTGAACGTCACGACCACGCCGCCGCACGACATTCATGGGCAGTCGATCGAGAAGTACCTGCCGACTGGTCCGGACAGCGAAGCGCTGCGGGACTTGATGGCCCGCTCGCAGCAGATTCTGGCGGATCATGAGGTCAACCAGGTCCGCCGGGACTTGGGCGAGAACCCCGCCAGCAGCATCTGGTTGTGGGGCCAGGGCAAGCAGCCCACGCTGCCGAAGTTCATTGATAAGTTTGGCCTGTCGGGCGCGCTGATCGCGGCGGTGGACCTGGTCCGGGGTCTGGGCACGCTGGTCGGCTGGACGATCATCGACGTGCCGGGGGCAACTGGTTACCTGGACACGAATTATGCCGGCAAGGGTGAGGCGGCGATCAAGGCCATCGATGAGTACGACATCGTAGCGGTGCATGTGGAGGCCCCGGACGAGGCGGGCCACAACGGCGACATCCGCGCGAAGGTTACGGCGCTGGAGCAGGTGGACAAACACATCGTCGGCCCGGTGCTCAAGAAGCTGCAGACCTTCGAGGATTGGAAGATCCTGGTCGCGCCGGACCACCCGACGCCGATCTGCAAGCGGACGCATACGATGGACCCGCCACCGTTTGCGATCGCCGGGAGTCGGGTAAATCCGTCCAATGCGGCGGGGTTCAACGAGGTGGCTGCGAACGGTTCAGCGCTGAAGATCGACCCGGGCCACGACATGATGGAGTACTTCATCAAGGGTGGGCCCGGCCGCTGAATGGCCCCAGGCCGCGACGGCAGGACGATGCAAGATGGCCAGTGCCGCTGATCATAAGCCAGT
>JANYLN010000225.1 GCA_025357795.1 Planctomycetota bacterium | reverse complement strand
GCCCCGACCGCACCCGCAGCACTTCGCTGCTGTTGCCGGTGTAGCTCGAGGTGGTCGTCAGCACGCCCACCAGCAACGGATCGACCTCGCCGGCACGGCAGGCCAGCCGATCGTGCTGACCGGGCAGACGCAGAGCCCGGGCTACTGGATCGGGCTGCGGTTCCAGAATTCCAACTCGCTCGACAACGTCCTGCAGTACGTGACGATCCAGTACGGCGGGTACAGCTCCGGCTTCGTGGCGGCTGACCTGTTCATCGACGGTACCTCGCGGGTCAGCGTCAGCCACTGCACGATCCGCGACAGCGGCTCGCTGGGCTTCGTGTTCCACGACAATCCGACGATCACGTTCGATGCCAACACCACCACGGCCAACCACGATGGCGCCGGCGAGGTCGATCCGTTGCTGGTGGGCGTGCTGACGACCACCTCGAGCTACACCGGCAACAGCAGCGAAGTGCTGCGGGTGCGGTCGGGGCATGTCACGGTGGATCAGGCCTGGTCGGACCTGGGCGTGACGTACGAGCTGGCGGACGACCTGGAGGTGGACAAGCACCTGACGATCTCGCCGGGGGCGCAACTGGCGTTCGCCGCGGGTACCTGGCTCAACGTGTCAAGTACAGGCTCTCTGACGGCCGCCGGCACGGCAGGTAAGCCGATCGTGCTGACCGGGCAGACGCAGAACCCGGGCTCCTGGATCGGGCTGCGGTTCCAGAATTCCAACTCGCTCAACAACGTCCTGCAGTACGTGACGATCCAGTACGGCGGGTTCAGCTCCGGCTTCGTGGCGGCTGACCTGTTCATCGGCGGTACCTCGACCGTAGATATGAAGAACTGCACCCTGAAGAATAGCGCTGGCTGGGGCCTCTGGAAAGAAGCCGCATCCACCCTCACCGAAGCGGGGACTGCCTACGCCAGCAACGCCTCGGGCGATATCCACTAGTATCGCCGCAAGCAGAAGTGTTCCGGAGGGACCTTATTTCCTGGCCCTGTGGGCTGGGCAATAAGGTCCTTTCTTTTTTACAATGTGCGAAATCAAGAGAGGTTTCCGGACAAAGGGCCCCGCCGTGGGTCGGTAGCCGCAGTTTGACCCAGGGGCGACCTTCGCCGTCATTCCCCATAATATGGCAGGGTGTCAGGGGGCTGGCCAATCGTTAGCGCCATTGGCCCAAAATAGTAGAGGGAGGCCGCTGGGGCCTCCCTCTGTTTCAAGCGAGTAGCAGGGCAGGGGCTATCGGGCGGTCACAGCCTTGCCATTTATGATGTCCATTGCTTCCTGGCGGTAGGCGTCCATCACGTACGGAAGACCGCTGACCTTGGCCGCCTCCTCGGTGAGGCACACCAGATCATCGCGCCGCATGGAGTTGACGCAGAACCGGCGGCTGCCGGCCATCAGCTGCTGCAGGCCGACGCGGAGCTTCTGGCTGAAGCTGTAGATGCCGATCGCGCCCATCGGCATCGTGTCGATCTCGTTGCCGAACTTGGCCTTGAGTTCCTCGTAGCAGACGAAGATCTGTTCCTTGGTCGTGCCGAACGGGGCGATCGTATTGGGCAGGTCGTTGGCGTTGATCCACAGGCCGATGTTCTTGCCGACCATGCCGGGGATCATCAAGGCGCGGCCCATGCAGACGGCCTTGGTGTACGGGGCGCCCATCGAGAGGACCTTGAAGATGTGGTCTTCGGTGGAGAAGCCACCGCCGATGGCGATGTCGGGCACGAAGGCGCCCTTCTTGGCGAGGATCCCGCAGAGTTCGTTGGTCATGGCCTGGAGGTAGAACGTGGGGACGCCCCACTCCTGCATCATCCGCCAGGGGCTCATGCCGGTGCCGCCGGGCGCGCCGTCGATCGTCAGCAGGTCGATCTTGGCGTCGGAGCACCACTTGATGGCCATCGCCAGTTCGCGCATCGGGTAGGCGCCGGTCTTGAGGGTGATGCGTTCAGCGCCGAGTTTGCGGAGCCGCTCGACCTCGTTCATGAAGCCTTGCTGGTCGACGAAGCCCAGGCGGCTGTGGCGTTCGAATTCCTTGATGGCCCCGTCCTTGAACGCCGCCTGCATGGCGGGGTTGGACGGATCGGGCGTGACGATGTAGCCGCGCCGCTGCAGTTCCAGGGCCCGATCCAGGCTCTTGACCTTGATCTCGCCGCCGATGCACTTGGCGCCTTGGCCCCACTTCAGTTCAATCGTCTTGACGCCGAGCTTGTCGATGACGTACTCGGCCACGCCGAAGCGGGTGTCCTCGACGTTCATCTGGACGTGGATGTCGCCGTAGGGAGCCTGGTGGAAGCGGCGGTAGGTATCCACGCGCCGACGCATTTCCGGGGATTCCTTGATCTTGCCCTTGCTATCGAGTTCCAGGCCCGGGTCGATGCCGCAAACGTTCTCGCCGCAGACCAGCGTCACGCCGCTGATGGCGGCGCCGACGGCGAAGTGTTCCCAGTTCGTGTGCGCAACGTAGGTCGAGCCCAGCGCGCCGGTGAACACTGGAACCGTCATCTTGACCTTGCTCTTGACGCCGTAGCTGGTCTCGGTGTTGACGGCCGGGAAGACCGCATGGTCCGAGTCGCCGGGCACGCCGGCAGGCAGGCCTTCGGCACCAAGGGCATAGCCCATGATGTTCAGGTGTGAGTAGTCGACTGGGTAGTCCTTGTCCGCCCCGGCGGTGATATCGCCGAAGGGGCCAGGGTAGATCACCTCGCGGCTGCGAAAGGTAGCCTTGAAGACTTCGCAGTTGCCGCGACACCCGTCTATGCATCGCGAGCAGATCCCGGAACCGGGCACGACATTGCGGGAACGGTTGGCTGTCTGGGTCACATCGTTTGCATTAGGCCGCGATAAGTTCATAAGGATCTCCTGATGGCAAGTTGATTCGCGACTCTCTGCGTCTGAGGTAAGCCCCGGCCACTGGACACGATAAGCCGATGCAACCAAGGGCTTCCTGGGCGAGAAGAGCAAGGCCCGCGACCACCGCGGGCCTTCGCCAGCCGATTGTCTATGATTGCCATGGTCCTGCAAGCCTGACGGCGGCACGGCGCGGGTTTCTGCCTATCCGTGTCTGGCGGCGGGATAGCGCGGCGGCGACCTGGGAAAGATCGCGTATCAGCCTATACAGGCGGTTCTTGCCGGAATCTCGTTCCTTACCTCTGTTGCCCCGACATTAGGCTGGACCACATGTACGTATAAGGCCACCCTAACATCTGCTTTTGCTTATGCATGCCGCAGCAGGGAGTGCTTGCCCCGCGGGTGGTCAGCAGGCCGAGCGTGCTGGCGATCGCCGCCGGCCGGACCGCGGGCATGGGGTCGCCGCGTCTAAAGTCGCTGCCGGCCTTTTTTCATTTGCCCAGTGTGCATGGAGCGACGCCCGAATCGGCAGGAGGCACGCCGTGCCTTCCGGGGTGGCCCTTATCATCTCCTACGACCGCTTCGCCTGCTTCTGCAGGGTCTTGAGCAGGTCCAGGGCCTGCTCCGGGGTCAGACCGGCCAGGTTCATCTGCCGCAGTTGTTCGACGCAGGGGTGCGGCATGTCGAACAGGAGGAACTGGTCGTTGGTGCGGGTGCGCTCGGCGGCCAGACTCGAGCCGTGGGATTCGCGAGCAAAGTTCTGCTCCAGTTCGACGAGGACCTCGCCTGCGCGCGCGATGACTTCCTTGGGGATGCCGGCCAGGCGGGCGACGTGCACCCCGTAGCTCTTGTCAGCGCCGCCGGGAACGATCCGGTGCAGGAAGATCACCTCGTCGCGGTACTCGCGGACCGCCACGTTGTAGTTCTTCACGCCTTCGAGCAGGTCGGACAGTTCGGTTAACTCGTGATAGTGGGTCGCAAAGAGCGTGCGGCAGCCCAGATGCTTGGCGAGGTATTCTGTAATGGCCCAGGCGAGCGACAGGCCGTCGAAGGTGCTGGTGCCCCGGCCGATCTCGTCGAGGATGACGAGACTGCGCCGGGAGGCGTTGTGCAGGATGTTGGCCGTCTCGACCATCTCGACCATGAAGGTGGATTGGCCGCGGCTGATCTCGTCGCTGGCCCCCACACGGGCGAAGATCCGGTCGACCAGGCCGAACCGCATCGCCCGGGCCGGGACGAACGAGCCGACCTGGGCCATCAGCACCAGCAGGGCGACCTGGCGGATGTAGGTGCTCTTGCCGGCCATGTTCGGGCCGGTGATGATCATCAGCCGCTGGTCCTTCTCGTCGAAGGTCGTGTCGTTGGGGACGAACTGCTCGGCGAGGGTCTGGTCGAGCACGGGGTGCTTGCCCTCGCGGATATCCAGGAGCGTGCCGTCGACGATCTCGGGGCGGCAGTAGCGGCGCTCGCCGGCCAGGTGGGCCAGGCTCGCCAGCACGTCGAGGGTCGCCAGGGCGGTCGCGGCGGCCTGCAGATGCGGCACGAAGTCGCGGGCCTGCTGGCGGACCTTGGCAAACAGTTCCAGTTCCAGGTCCTTGGCCCGCTCCTGGGCGGTCAGGACCTCGTTCTCGTACTGCTTGAGCGGTTCGGTGATGTAGCGCTCGGCGTTCTTGACGGTCTGCTTGCGGATGTAGTCGGCGGGGATCTTGTCCCTGTGCGTGTGGGTGATCTCGATGTAGTAGCCGAAGACCTTGTTGAAGCCGACCCGCAGCGAGGGGATGCCGCTGCGCTCGATCTCGTTCGCCTGGTACTGGGCGAGCCAGGTGGTCGCATCGCGCGACAGGGCGCGGAGCCGGTCGAGTTCGGCGTCAAAGCCATCGGCGATGATCGTACCTTCGCGGGCGATGGTCGAGGCGTCGGGCTTGATGGCCCGGCCCAGGACGTCAGCCAGCGGTTCCAGGCCGCTGAGTTTCTTCGCCTGCTGGCCGATCAGCGGGCTATCCACCTCGGCCAGGTACTTCAGCAGTTGGGGCAACTGCGACAGTGCCATCGCCAGGTTCGCCAGGTCTCGTGGGGTGGCCCGTTCGATGCCCAGCCGGGCGGCGATGCGTTCGACGTCGCCGACGTTGCCGAGGATCTGACGGACGGACTTGGTCGCGCCGGAATGGTCGAGGAACTGCTGGACGGCCTGCTGGCGGGCGAGGATTTCGTCGGTCACCTGCAGCGGGTAGCACAGCCACAGACGCAGCAGCCGGGCGCCCATCGGGTTGACGGTACGGTCCATGGCATCCAGGAGCGTGCCGGCGCGGCCCTCGGTGCGGAGGGTGCGCTCGATCTCCAGCGAGCGGAGGGTGGCCCGGTCGATCTGGACGTAGCGGCCCGCGGTGCGGTGATGAATGTTGGTGATGTGGGACAGTTGGGTCCGCTGGGTCTGCTGCAGGTAGTCAAGGATTGCCCCGGCGGCCTGGAGCGAGGGGTCCATCGCCTCGTAGCCGAAGCCTTCGAGGGTGGTGACCTTGAACTGCTCGTGCAGGCGGCGTTCGGCCTGGAAGACCTCGAACTGCCAGTCGGCCAGGCGGGTGATCGCGCAGCCGATCAGCTCTTTCACCTGCTTGATGAAGGCCTTGAGCCGGCCATTGAGAACCTCTTCGCCGACCAGGAGTTCCGCGGGGCGCAGCCGGACGAGTTCGTCGATGGCGGCGGGCTCATCGAACATCTGGGTCAGGAAGCGGCCCGAGGCCAGTTCCACCCAGGCCAGGCCGACCTTGTTGGGCCCGGCGGGGTAGGCGGCCGCGAGCCAGTTGTCCTCGCGGCCCTGGAGCAGCGATTCGTCGGTCAGGGTGCCGGGGGTGACGATGCGGACGACCTGCCGGCGGACGAGGCCCTTGGCCTGGCGAGCGTCTTCGACCTGTTCGCTGATGGCGACCTTCAGGCCCGCCCGGACCAGCCGAGCGAGGTAGGTGTCCAGCGCGTGGTGCGGCACACCGGCCATGGGCACGGGGTTTTCGCCCTTGGAGCGGGCGGTGAGCGTCAGGCCGAGGACACGGGCGACGGTCTTGGCGTCGTCGTAGAAGGTCTCGTAGAAGTCGCCGATGCGGAACAGCAGGATGGCGTCAGGCATTTGGGCCTTCTGCTGCGCGTACTGGCGCATCGCCGGCGTCAGGCCGTTGATCTCGTCTGGAGAGAAGGTACTCAATTGTGGATTCTGTTCGTCACTCATTAGCCCTCTATCATAGCCACAGTTGGCGGGCAGGAAAACGTGTGTCTTGCTACCCGGTGCTGTGACGCAGGGGCTGCCGGGCGAATGGCTTGCGCCTAGAATACGGTGAGGTTATCGGATGCTGGGGTTGGCGCGACGGCAGATACCAAAGGGAGCGGCAGATGGCCAGATCGCAGGGGCTGACGCTGGTGAACACGATTAAGGGATCGCTGCTGGAGGATTTCTACCCCGCAGGCTGGGACTTGGCGAAGATCGATAATCTGATGGACGGGCCGCCCGAGACGCTTCAGAAGCGTCGCCGATGGTGGCACAAGGAGTTCCAGCCGGTCCGTTGCGAGGGCGAGGCGGACTTCGAGGTGATGATGGGCCACGAAATGGCCGTCGCGATCCGTAGCGCCCGGGATGCGGGCAAGCCCCTGGCGATGATCCTGCCGGTGGGGCCCATGGGCATGTACCGCTGGGCGGTGTACTTCCTGAAGCATTGGGGCGTGTCATGCCGGCACGTGCATGGCTTCAACATGGACGAGTGGGCAGATGCCGAGGGTAACACCGCCTCGCCCAAGGCGCCGGGCTCGTTCCAGGGGGCGATGGAGGAGGCCTTCTACGGACCGCTGGGCGAGCTGACCGTGCCGGTCAAACAGCGACACTTCGCGACGCGGGACCAGTTGCCCAAGTATTCCAGATTGATAGAGCAGATCAAGAACAAGGGGGCGGATCTGGTGGTGGTCTACGGCGTCGGCCGGGCATGCCACATCGCGTTCTGGGAGCCGCACTTCGGCGGCGAGTTTGCCAGCGTGGAAGAGTGGATGGTCCAGCCGCACCGCTGCGGCGCGAAGCTGCATCCGTTGACGATCGAGCAAAACGCATTCCACAGTTTCAAGAGCCGCAGCACGTTGGTACCGGCGTTTGCCAACACGATCGGCCCGGGGCTGTTCCTGCAGGCCGACTGGGCGATCGGCGGGTGCGACGGCGCGCACGACCGCGGATCGCAGTGGCAGGGCCAGCCACTGTGGATGACGCTGCTGCACGAACCGACGCCGTGGATCCCCAGCACGTACATGCCTACGCTGGCGGGCCGGCTGTTCTACGTCAAGGACCTGGCCGGGCCGCTGGTGGCGGAGGCGCATTAGGAAGACAGGGGGCAGGGAACAGCGGGCAGGAACGGCAGCGGCTGCGCTATGCCGGAACCGCTGTCAAGTCAAAAGTCAAGGACATGCACAATTCTCGGGCAAATGGCCAATTGCGGCCAGATCGTGTTTCTCAAAAATTGTCTAAATATGCTTGTCTACTTTGCCGAAAGTTGCTATAGATAACAGTGTGACAGGGTTCCTGACCGTGACGTACTCGCAGGTCGGACACACATTGATGAACCGCTAAATCTGACCCGCGGGAGGCCCTACCTGGAAGACTGTGGGCGTAGCGCCGGGCTTGGCTTAGGCCAGTGCTGACGGTAGCCGGTCCGCACCTTCGAGGGCCACCCACCTTGATTCATGCGGGTTACATCAATGACCGTGCCTGCGGTACCTCACGAGTCAGGCCCTGTTTTTTTATGCACGGTGACGGTCGGCCGATCTGTCGATGATCCTCACGCGGTTGCCCGTCGGCCTTGGTGCCCTGCTCTTATTCTTGCCTGAGCGCGCATGCCGCGACTTGGGGGCTTCGTTCCATCCGTATGAGATCCACACGAATGCACCCGCGCCGGTTGCGGCGACTCCCACTGGCGGTACGTGATATTTGGTCCGGGCTGGCAGAGAGGCCCGCAATGTCCTATCATTCTGCTGTTATTCATGTTGTACCCAAGGGGTTGTCGCGAGATCAGAAGTACCATCTCCGTCTGATCGATACACAGGGGACGCTGCGCAAGGGGACTCTATGTCGGCAATAATCATTTATGAAGACAGCGGCTTTGTGAACCTGCTGCCGCTGGTGTACTGGCGGCCGGTGTTCGACCTGCGGCTGGGGTTCGACACCCTTCTGGACAAGGTGCGGCGAGCATGGCCGCTGGCGACGGTCCAGTTGTTTGTGCGGGACTACATGACGGCCGTGACGGCCGAGGCGTTCGGCGTGCCCGTCAATGCGGCGGTCTCGGGCGAAACGCTGTTCATCAATGGCCGACTGCTGGCGGGCCGGGCGTGCGACCTGCCGGTCAACACCGTGGGTGAGGTCGGCGGGCAGGTCGCGGCGGTCCGGCTGGACCCGCAGCGCGCCGGCCGGATGACGGCCGAGACGTTCCTCGACCCGCAGGCGCTCGCGGCGGCCTTGCAGGGCCTGCCGCGGCAGAATCTCGAGAGCCCGGACGTCAAACTGCTGAACTGGCCTTGGGACTTCGTCCATGCCAACGCCGGCGAACTGATGCGGCAGTTCCGCACGCAGTTCGGCAAGGGCGGCATCGAGGGGCACATCTACCAAGGCGCGTACATGCTCAACCGCGAGGCCATTCACATCGGCCCGGGTTCCAAGGTGCAGCCGTGCGTGGTGCTCGATGCCGAGGAGGGGCCGATCTACATCGGCGCCAACGTCAAGATCAGCCCGCACACCAGCATCCAGGGGCCCTGCTACATCGGTGATGGCACGATTATCCAGGCGGGTGCCGTGATCCGCGAGGCGACGTCGATCGGGCCGGTCTGCAAGGTCGGCGGCGAGATCGAGGCCTCGATCATCCACTCGTACTCCAACAAGCAGCACGATGGCTTTCTGGGCCACGCGTACCTGGGCCAGTGGATCAACATTGCCGCCGACGCGGTCAACAGTGACCTGAAGAACACGTATGGCAAGGTTCGCGTGCCGATCAACGGCGTGGAGGTCGACAGCGGCCAGATGTTCGTCGGCCTGACGGTCGGCGATCACAGCAAGTGCGGGATCAACTCCTCGTTTGCGACCGGTTCGGTGGTGGGCTTCTCGGCGAACCTGTTCATGTCGGCGCACATCCCGAAGTTCGTGCCGTCGTTCGCGTGGTACACCGACAGTTGCCGCGAGTCCTACGATGCGCAGCGCGGCCTGGAGATCGCCCGCAAGGTCATGGCGCGGCGCAAGGTGGAGATGACGGCCGCCCAGCAGGCACTCTATCTGCGCCTGCAGGACGAGGCGAAACAGCACGAACGCCTGGATCTGGCGGACAAGGCGATACGGGAGTAGGACGGGGAGGGATCGTTGCCCGTGGCCAGTAATAGCCACGGCAGAATAACCGCAGAAATCGCAAAGAGCGCAACGAACAGCAACAGTGCTCAGACGGTGAGCATTCCCTGCGTGGCTTGCGCGACGGCGCGGCTCTCCAGCCAAACCGGTTCTGTACCTTCTTCACTCATCACCTCGGCGGAGCGGTCGGTGAAACGGACCGCCACGGCCGGGGCTGACATCCCGAACTGGCAGGCCCGCTGCGCGATCAACTCCAAGAGGTGTTGCTGGACGAAAGCCTTCGCGTCTTCCAGCGTGTCGAACTCGAACCGCCCTTCCTCGCTGTGTACGCTGAACCGCTGGCTGATGGTAGGGCAGATCGTCGCGGTGGCGCGGACGGACAGGCCAGCCATGGCGGCCCCGACGGCGGCGGCGACGCCGGCGGCACGAGGAACGATCGTCCGGGTGCCAAGTCGCTTGCCGGCCGCGGGGATATATGCGCTGGCGGGGGCGCCGATCGCAACGATGGGCTCTTTCAATTTCAGCGTCATATGAATGGGCAGATGGTTCGTGCCGGCCAGGGCGGCGCGGATCAGGC
>JANYLN010000072.1 GCA_025357795.1 Planctomycetota bacterium | reverse complement strand
GGGGCGACCTGTCGGGCGACCTCGAAGACCCGTAGCGACCGCTCGTAATCGGCGGCACGGCGGACCAGGGGCGTCAGCCGGCGGACCGTCTCGATGTTGTGGTTGTAGACCACGATGCCCGCCCGGCAGATCGATTCCACTAACTCGGGCCGGGCATGCAGATCGGCGGGGAGCACCTCGACCTGGATCGCCGGCACGCGCTGCCGGACCGCCTCGACGCAGCGGACGAAGTGTGCTGCCCCCTCGTCCGGCAGATCGTCCCTGGTTACGGAGGTGATTACCGCATAGTGCACACCGAGGGTCGCCACGGCCTCGGCCAGCCGCTGCGGCTCGCTCTCTGCCGGCGGCTGGGGCCTGCCGTGGCAAACCGCGCAGAACTTGCACGCCCGCGTGCAGGTGTCACCCAGGATCATGAACGTCGCGTGGCCGCAATCCCAACACTGCCAGCGGTTGGGGCACTTGGCGGATTGGCACACCGTGGCTACCCCGCTGGCGGCCACGGTCTTACTGGTGCCGGCCAGCCCATCGCCCTTGGGGAGTTTCTGGCGAAACCACTCCGGCAGGCGGGGCCGATGTCGCTTGTCTGCTTGCTCCTGGGACATCCTGGCAGTATACGCCCCCGACGCCGGATCGCCAACCGACCCCGACCATCAGGTTTTCGGTTGACGCCATCGCAACATCCCTCTTATACTGGACGTTACGCTCGTAGTGGATGACCGTTCAGCTGGCAGCATCAGGCTTTGTCGAACACAGGAGCAATGTCATGATCCAGCTGCAAAGGATCCTGTATCCGACGGACTTTTCCGAGTTGAGTCTTTACGCGTTGCGGTACGCCCGCAACTTCGCGGAGACCTTCTCCGCCGAGCTGCACGTGCTGCACGTGGTCGATGAGGCGTACCAGAACTGGGTGACGATGGGACCCAATACGGTTCCCGTGGGTCCGACCGCCCAGGAGATGCTGGACTTGGCCCGCGAGCAGATGACCTCCTTTATCCAGGAGCACCTGTGCGAAGTGGGCTTCCCGGTGGTCTGGAAGGTCCTGCTGGGCAGGCCCTACCCGACGATCCTGGACTACGCGGCCCAGGAGCGGATCGACCTGATCGTCATCGCCACGCACGGCCGCGGGGCCCTCAGCCATGTGCTGCTGGGCAGTGTGACCGAGAAGGTCGTCCGTAAGGCCCCCTGCCCGGTGCTGACGGTGCGGCACCCGGAGCACGAATTCGTAACGCCGGTGAACAACGAGAAACCCGTACAGGAATGAGGCGTTCATAGACATGGCCAAAAAAGAGTCATCGGCCAAACCCAACAAGGTCAACGAAGTGATCGGCTACCCGGACAAGCCCATGCCGATCAAGTACATCGTCGCCGCGGTCGCCGCCTGGGCGGTGTGGATCTGCTTCCTCCTGGCGATGGCGTACATCCGCCGCAGTGAGTGGCCCTTCTACCCGACGTAGCCCGCGATCGTGACCCGATCGCCGTTGTTGCAGTTACCCTTGGCTCGGCCGCTGTGGCTGTTGCCCGAGACCCATCGCCCGTGACCCCTGACCCGGCCACTGACCGCTGGCTGCAGAATCTCCAGGCCCTGCGCCTGGTCGATCCGACCTGCGCTGACCGCCTGGCGAACCTGGCAATCCCCGACACGGTCCAGCCCGCCACCGGCCGCGACGCAAGCCCCACCTGGCGAATCCGCCGCAACGCCGACCGCGTCGAGTGGTTCGGCCGCACCAGCATGCCCACCGTCAGCGCGGAGAACCTGCTGACCGGCTTCAACCCCGGCGTGGGCAATGTCGCCCTGTCCGGCATCGGCAGCGGCCGAGATGCCTGGCTGCTCGCCCGGCGATTGGGCGCGCACCGCGCGATCGTCGTGCTGGAGACCGACCCGCTGAATCTTGCCCTGGCCCTGCGGCTGTGGGACTTGGCGGGCCCCTTGCGGGACCAACGGATCGTCCTGCTGCTGGCGGAAGACCTCGACGGCCTGCGCGAGGGACTGCTGGCCTTCTGCCGCGAGCACCCCGGCTTTGACATACCCAACCGCATGATCGCCTGGCCGTGGCGCACCAAAGCGGAGAACCAGGCCTACCAGGGCCTGCTCGAGCTGGCGATCAACCAGTTGCAGCAATCGCGCAACCAAACCCTCTTGCAGCAGTTGACTGAAATCCAACAAGCCCGCCGACCCGGCACCGCGCCCGACGCCATCGCCGTCCTTACGACCGTTCCCGGCATCCTGCACCGCCGCCTGGCCGATTCGCTGGCCGACGGCGCCCGTGCCGCGGACATGGCCGCGGTCGCCTGCGTCCCGGAATCGCCCCGCAACGCCGGTCCGCTGGCAGGACTGGCCGCCGCGGCGAAACTGGCGTGCGACGGCCGACATGTGCAGATCGTCCTGCTCGAACAGTGTCGCCATCATTGGCCGCTGGCCGGCGCCGATCTGCCGCTGGTCAGCTGGCTCATCACCGTCGAGCCCGACAACGACGGCTGGAAATTTCCCGCCGGCCGCAACGATCTGGCCGTCGTCTCGACACACTGCCAGCAGGAACTGTTGCTGGAGCGAGGCTGGCCGGCCGATCGCGTGCTGTACACACCGGCCTTCGTCACGCCGCGGGCCTTCGAGACTCCGCTGGACGGCCCCCGCGAGGGCATCCTGCTGCTGTCGGATCTCGCGCCGGAGGACAAGGAGCAGGCCGGCATCAAACTGTATTCGCACCAGGTCCTCTGGGACACCCTGCGCGATCGGCTGGACAAGCAGGGCGACACCTGGACGCCCAACGAGGCGCAGCGCTGGCTGCTGGCGGCCCAGTCGACCACCGGCATCGACCTGGCGGACGAGGCTGTGCAGGCGGACGTTATCGACGCAATCCGCACGCACCTGGCCCCGTCGGTCCTCCTCTCGCGGGTCGCCCGCGCGATCCGCCAGGCCGGTCTGCCGCTACGCGTCGCGGGGCTCGGCTGGGACCGTCACAACTGGGCCAAGGACATCTGGGACGGCCCCTCGGACGACCCGCAACAACGCCGGGAGCTTCTTGCCCGTGTGAAGGTGGCGATTGTCGGGAATTGCCGGCCCGGCCCGGTCTGGACGGCCCTCGATGCAGCCGGGGCCGGTGCGGCTATAATGTCCCGCGCCTTCTGGGCCAATGCCGACCCGACTCATCTGTTTGACGCGAACCAGCAGATGCTCGTCTGGCGGACCCGGCAGGAGCTGATCGAACGGTTGCGGCACCTGCTGGGCAACGTGTCGTCACGCTCGAAGCTGACGCAGCAGGCCCGCCAGCGGGCGATGCAGCGGTATTCCGCCGCCGTACCACTACGCCGGGTCCTCGAGCGGATCGGCAAGGCATGAGTCTTGGGTGCCGCGGGCGTTGTTTGCCCGCCCGTGCGTCGTATCCTTTAGGAAGAACTCGATGAAAATCGCATATTTCGACTGTTTCAGCGGTGCCGCCGGCGACATGATCGTCGCCGCCCTGCTCGATGCCGGGGCCTCCTTCGACGAACTGCGCAAACGCCTGGCCGGGCTGAACGTCCCGGGCTTTACGCTCAAGGCCGAGAAGGTCCGCAAGCAGGGTTTCGCGGCCACCAAGTTCGACGTGATCGTCGATCCGGCCGCCCCCAAGCCGCATCGTCACCTGCACCACATCGAAAAGATCATCACCGATTCGCAGCTGTCCGACTCGGTCAAGACCCGCGCGGTCGCGATCTTCGGCCGACTGGCTGCGGCCGAGGCCAAGGCCCACGGCACCGCGATCGAGAAGATCCACTTTCACGAGGTCGGCGCGATCGATGCGATCGTCGACATCGTCTCGTCGGTCATCTGCCTGGACCTCCTGGGCGTGGACGAGGTCCGCTGCAGCCCGTTGGTCGTTGGCTCGGGCACGGTCCGCTGCGAGCATGGCCTGATGCCCGTGCCCGCCCCCGGCACCGCCGCCCTGATCGAAGGCTGCGCGATCGCCCCGACCGACGAGACAGGCGAACTGCTCACACCGACCGGCGCCGCGATCCTGACGACGCTCAGTAAACAGTTCGGCCCCCTGCCCGCCATGACCATCGGTGCCAGCGGCAGCGGCGCGGGCACCCGCGACGGCAAGACCCGCCCGAACCTGCTGCGGCTCTTTCTCGGTCAGGCCGACGCCGTCGGCGAGACCGACGAGATCGTCGTGCTGGAGGCCAACCTCGACGACACCACCGGCCAGATCGTCGGCCAGGCAATCGAGCGGCTCTTCGAGGCCGGCGCCCTGGATGCCTTCTGCACGCCAATCACGATGAAGAAGGGCCGCCCCGCCATCATGGTCACGGTCTTGGCGGAGCCCATTGCGGCCGATAAATTGGAGAGAACGTTATTCGAGGAAACGCCGACGTTCGGCGTGCGGCGCTACAGCGCCCGGCGGCGCAAGCTCCGCCGCGACTGGCAGTCGGTCGAGACGCCTTTCGGCCAGATCCGCATCAAGACCGGCCGACTGGGCGAGAAGATCGTCTCGGCCGCCCCAGAGTACGAGGACTGCCACCAGGCCGCCATCGTGACCGGCTCGCCGGTCCGTGCCGTGATCGCCGCCGCGGTCACCGCCTGGCAGAACCGCCAGGGTTGATGCTGCCGCAGGATGTGCGGCCCTGTAAGCTGCAAGGGAGTTCAAATGCACGCACTGCTGGCCATAGTCCCGACGATCCTGGCGAAAGATAGCGGCAGCATTAACGGATCGGTCCTGCTCGGCATCGCCCTGATCATGGTGATGGTCGCACTGATGACGATCGCCACCCAGCGCCGCCGCAAGACCCGCACCCCCGATATCAAGGATTACGCCCGTGACCATGCCTCCCGGCTGCACCAGCAGCAGGGCGTCCGCGAGGACATGGAGCAGCTCTTCGTGCAACTGAGCGAACTGGCCCGCCAGCTCAACGGTCAGATGGATACGCGCTTCGCCACGCTCGAGCAGGTCATCGCCCATGCCGACGAGAAGATCGCCACACTCGAGGCCCTGCTCCGCCAGGCCGCCGGCGTCAAGGCCATCGATGTCGTCGTGCAGGACGACGCCCCGCCACAGCAGGAGCGGCGGCCCCCTGCCCCGCCGTCTCCAACAGCCACGCAAGCCCCTCCCACCGATCCCAGTGAACTCCGTTACGGCCGGATCTACACCCTCGCCGACCAGGGCCTGCCCGCTGTCGAGATCTCCCGCCAGACCGGCCAGACCACCGGCGAGATCGAGCTGATCCTGAACCTCCGTAAGAGCCGCACGCGGTAGAACAAGGCCTCGTTTGTTACAATGAACCATTAACACTAACGATTGATGATTTCCCCATGCACAAGACTCACCCCGTCGCCATCGGCATAGACACAGGTGGCACCAACACCGACGCCGCCATCATCGACATCATCAACCGCCGGGTCCTGGCCTTCGCCAAGGCTCCGACCACCTACCACGACTACGCCATCGGCATAGCGGAGGCCCTGCAGGCCCTCCCGGCCCGCCTGGTCCGCCGGGCCGTCCGCGTCGGCGTCAGCACGACCCTGGCGACCAATGCCATCTCGACGGGCCACGGCGAGCCGGCCGGCTTGATCCTGCTGGGCTATCCCGCGATGACCGAGGAGCAGGTCCCCTTCGAGCCCCGCGCCAACGTCTCCGGTGCGATGAGCATCGCCGGCGAACCGCTCGAACCGCTCGACGAGGCCGGCGTGCTCGCCGCCGCCCGCCGCATGATCGACCAACACCAGGTCACCGCCCTGGCCGTCAGCGGCTTTGCCAGCATCATGAACCCGGCCCACGAGCAAAGAGCCGCCGAGATCCTCCAGGCCGCGGCAGACCTGCCGATCGTGCAGGCGCACCACCTTTCGATGCGCCTCGGCGCGGCCGATCGCGCCGTCACCGCCGGCTGGAACGCCCGGCTATTGGCCAACATCGCCCGCCTGCTGACAGCCGTTGAACAAACCTGCCGTGAGATGAACCTGAACTGCCCGATCGTCGTGATCCGGGCCGATGGCACGGCGATGCCCGCGGCCGCCGCCCGGTTGCGTCCGGTCGAGACGATCCTGTCGGGGCCGGCCGCGTCGATCGAGGGCGGCATCGCCCTGGCCGGCACGAGGGACGCGATCGTCGTCGATGTCGGCGGGACGACCACTGACATCGGCCTGGCGGCCGGGTCCGCGGCGGCCGTACGGGATGAAGTCGCTGTCGTCGGCGGCTACACCCTGGCGGTCCGCGCGGTGCAGGAGTACACCGTCGCCCTTGGCGGCGACAGTTACATCCAGATCACCAGCGACGGCCTGCAGATCGGCCCGCGCCGCGTCGTGCCGCTCAGCGTGCTGGCCCGCCAACATCCCGGTGTAATCCCTCTACTCGAGGACCTCATCGCAGGCGGCGATGACAGCCTGCTCTACCAACCCGCGGACCTCTTTGCTCTGGCCGGCCCGGCCCAGAGGATGACCGTCAATGGCGATGCCACGATGATCGCTGCCCTGGCCGGCGGGCCGCTGTCGCGCCCGCGTCTTGCCAAGGCGCTCCATCTGGCGCACCCAGCGCTGATCCCGATGCAGATGGTGCAACCGGACCGGATCGTGCTCTCCGCCCTGACGCCGACGGACTGCCTGGTCGCCCTGGGCCGTACCGGGCTGGGCGACAAAGCCGCCGCCGACCTCGCCATGACCCTGTATGCCCGCCGGGCCGGCAAGAGCCCCGCGGCCTTCATCGAAGCGGTGCTGAACAAGTTCACCGAGACTTTGAGCCTGGCAATCCTGCAGGCCCGACTGATCGCAGGCGGAGTCAAGCAGGATCGCATCTTCCAGGACCCTGAGACCAGCCGCCTGATCCGCGCCGCCCTGGCCGGCACGAACCATCTGCCCATTCATATGACGCTGAAA
>JANYLN010000065.1 GCA_025357795.1 Planctomycetota bacterium | reverse complement strand
CATCCGCGAGACCGCGGACGACGCCGCATTTTACACGCCGCCCGCCAACGCCCCGGCTCTGGCCCAGGCCCTTCGCCAACTGGCCTCCGACCCACCGCTGCGGGCGCACCTGTCCGATCGCGGCCGGCAGCAGGCTCAGCGGTTCAGCGCGGAAACCATGGCCCGGCAAACGCTGGAGTTCTACAGAACCACGGTTGGCGGCTAGATCGGATTCTGTTTATGTGTAGCGTCAGGCATGAGCGCTGGGTGCCATGGTCCTGCGCTGTTGCAGGACCATGCTGTCGCTCCCGCTAGAGATAATCGGAAAACGCTCTACCAGCTGACAATTGACCGGCCGCTCTCGCCTGAACCGCCCGACCCGCCGTATAATGCCCACGAGCGACAGGTTCCCAGAACCAGGTACCCAGGAGGCCACCCCCTATGTTCCGTTGGCCCGAGACATTTGCGTCGAAGCAGGAATTCGAACAGGCACGCAAGCAGTTCGTCGAACTCTACCGCCAGTGCCTCGGCGAGATGCCCGAACGCGTCGAACTCAACCCCAAGGTCCTGGTGACCGAACAGCAGGACGGCTACCGTCGCGATCTCGCCGAGTATACCGTTGAGAAGGACGAGCCCCCCGTCCGGGCCTACGTCTGCATCCCCGACCAGATCAAACCCGGCTCGCCCTCGATCGTCTGCCTGCACCAACACGGCGGGCAGTTCGCCCTCGGCAAGAGCCAACAGGTCGGCCGGATCGGCTCGCCCCACCAGCAGCAGGCCCACGACCTCGCCAAACGAGGCTACGTCACCATCGCCGCCGACAGCCGCTGCTTCGAAGAGCGCATGAAGTACTGGGACGGCGACACCATCTACGGCATGAGCATGCTGATCAAGGGCGCGACCCTCGCTGGCCGCTTCATTTGGGACATCCAGCGCGAGATCGACTATTTTGTCACCCGGCCCGAGGTGAACAAGGACCTCCTGGGCATCATCGGCCATTCCATGGGCTCCATGCAGGCGACGATCCTCCTGCCCCTCGAGCCGCGGATCAAGGTCGCCGTCGCCAGCCAGGGCGCCAAGCTCTACAAAGGCATGCTGGAGCGAGGCGACGGTTTCCCCCAAGTCTATATCCTGCCCGGTTTCTACAAGTTCGCCGACCTCGACGCCCTCCTCGCCTGCTTCGCGCCAAAGCCCCTGCTGCTGACCGGCCGCGAACAGGACAACGTCAGCCGAATCGAGGACCAACGCGTAATCGAGCCCAGGCTGCAGGCAATCTGGGACCTCTGCGGCGCTGGTGCCAACTTCAAGTACATCCGCGAGCCAGGCGGCCACCAGTTCAGCCCCCCACAGCGCCAGGTAGCCTATGACTGGTTCGACCAGCATCTGAAGGCATAAGGGCATTGCAGCAGCACCCCCCCCTTTGAAGTCGCAAAGATCTGTTCCTCCGTCGGCCGTGGCGACAGAGGTTCCAGGGCCTGCACACCATAGTGCCGCTCTCATCAATGACCTTCCTTTCCCGTTCACCAGGTACCAGACTCACGAGGACTCCGGCGACTCGCAATCCCCTGTAAACCGACGGACCGACAACGGAATCCGGCGGTTTTCTCGCGCCAGGAACGCGGACATAAGTCCTGAGATCCCGTCTGGTCTGCCGCTTGGTCGGATAGGCCTCCGAAAGCATGTGGCCCCGCATCGGCAAGCCCCCGCCTTGCTCTGGACTCCCCCTTGAAAAAACGACTCCCTTTCCCTGATAGTAAGCTCTTGCCGGACAACACAATTGGACACATCTGAAAATGCAATCCGACCCATTCGTATTTGCATTGTTTTCCCGACCACCTCCGGGTATACTTCCCTCGGTCACGGTTGGTTGCACGATCGAGCGCGGTTCGCGAACGCTCTATCCGAGTCAGTCCGCAACTTGCTTGTCTTGAGTCGACGCTCCTACCGCCCATCAGGGCCGCGTTGTGGCCCCTTTCCCTTGAGACCCGGGAAGAAATGAGAGAGGGTCTTACGCCCGCTGATCCGACAGGAGTCGAAAAATGGGCACCAAGCTGTATGTCGGGAATATGAGTTACAACGTCACGAGCCAGGACTTGGAGCGGCTGTTCGCTGCGTACGGTACCGTACAAAGCGCGCAGATCATCTCCGACAAGTTCAGCGGTCAGAGCAAGGGCTTCGGATTCGTCGAGATGGGATCCGACCCCGAAGCTCAGGCTGCCATCAACGCCATGAATGGCCAGCAGCATGATGGTCGCGCCCTGACCGTCAACGAAGCCAAGCCCCGCGAAGATCACGGCGGAGGTCGCGGCGGCCGTGGTGGTGGCGGCGGCTACGGCAGCGGTGGTGGTGGCGGTGGCGGTCGCGGCGGCCGTAGTGGCGGCTACGGCGGCGGCGGCGGCGGCGGTCGCTACTAAGCAATCTGCAAACACACAAAGAAGGCCACGAAAGTGGCCTTCTTTTTTAATGCGCTGCCACAGGGGACCGCGACAGCCCGATGCTTCAGGCAAATCCAGCAGCGCGTTGGTCGCCCCTGTCGTGCCCATCCGCCTGCCTCGCCATGCAAACCTGGCCTCACAACCGATGATACCCCAACCCTGCCCCAACCAGCACCGTCCGCGGTTCCTGCGCGTAAAAAAAGGACACCGCTCCTGCTGGAGCGGCGTCCCTGTCATTTACGGCTGATTGAGCCTAGGCCTTCTGAACGTTGATGGCCTTCGGACCCTTCGGGCCCTGCGTCATCTCGAACGTCACGGCCTCGCCTTCGGCCAGCGACTTGAAACCCTGCGCCTGGATGTCGGCATGGTGCACGAATGCATCCGTACCGTCCTCAGCGGTGATGAAACCGAAACCCTTGGCATCGTTAAACCACTTCACAGTACCCTTCGCCATATCAATGGCTCCTTCGGGAAATCAGCAGATCGGATTTGCAAGCATGTTCATCCAAGCACACTCATCCGCTACGTGAAGCGAACGGCAACTCACAAGGGCGAGAACTTGGTGCAAGCTGCAGGAAGAACACGGGTGCCACCCCGCATTCGCCGGCTGTGAGAGGAACCTTTCCCCTTTGGCAGCCGACCCAGACGTCAACAAGGTTATCTGCTTGTTCAGAAAAAGTCAAAGGCATTGCTCAATGATTATAGAAGATTGATTACGTCGTGAATTGCTCGCCTCGCCTCAACCCACACCACGCCGTTATCGGCCTCTCCAACCAGGCGGCCCCCTGATCGGGATGTGTCACCAGAAACCCCGAACGGCTCGCGCCAAGGAAGAATGCGGGGGCAGCCTGGGAGCCAGGAACGAGCGACCGCCCGCCAGTCTTATCCCGCCGCCAGGTGCAGCGCGGTCCCCTGGCCAGCACAACGCGGTGCTTTCCGCTGCACCTACGGACGGGATCGTTCCCCAGCACATGCACGACCAGCCCCCTTCTGGCGGCCCGGGGATGCATCCTGGTTTCAGTGGCGGCAGGGATCTACCCGCCTGGATTGCGGCCTGCCTTGCCGTTTCCCTGGAACTCTCTGAACTCTCCGCGTCCTCCGCGCCTCTGCGGTGAACCGGCCGTTGTCTCTCTGCCACCGAACATAGAATGCACCTGCGGCCCGCAGTCGGCCAACTCGCACATTTGACGATCCCCGCCAGAGAAGTCTAGAATAGCAAGATGTTTCAAACGATGAATTCCAGCGCGAATATGCGGACTCTCGCCCTGCCAGCCGGCTGCACGCCGCCGTGATCCCGCTCCGGCCGAACCGCTGAAACCGTTACTCTCTCCGCCTGTTCCGTGTGACTCCGCCGCGAGGGACCGGGCAGGCATTCTTGTGGATGACGTGCAGGGACGCCCGAGCCCGCACCAAAGGTGAACCGAATTGGCTAGTAACATGAAACCCACCGACGAAATCGCCCGGCGACGCACCTTCGCGATCGTCTCGCACCCCGACGCCGGCAAGACCACCCTCACCGAAAAACTCCTGCTGTACGGCGGGGCCGTCCAGTTGGCTGGCTCGGTGACCGCTCGCAAGAACCAGCGGGCCACCACCTCCGACTGGATGGAACTGGAAAAGAAACGCGGCATCTCCATCAGCTCCACCGTCCTCCAGTTCGACTACCGCGGCTTCCAGGTCAACCTCTTGGATACCCCCGGCCACAACGACTTCTCCGAGGACACCTACCGCGTGCTGACAGCCGTCGACGCCGCCGTCATGGTCATCGACGCCGGCAAGGGCATCGAGAGCCAGACCCGCAAACTCTTCGAGGTGTGCCGCCACCGCGGCGTGCCCATCTTTACCTTCATGAACAAGATGGACCGCCCTACCCTCGACCCGCTCGTGCTCCTGGATGAACTGGAAAGCGTCCTGGGCATCGCCGCCTACCCCATGAACTGGCCCCTGGGCACCGGCTTCAACTTCAAGGGCGTCTGGGACCGCCGCACCCGAATGGCCCACCTCTACGAACGCACCGTCGGCGGCATGTACCGCGCCCCGGTCTCCACAGGCGGCCTCTGCGACGCGATCGTCCGCGACCGGCTCGACGAGGCCACCCACCGCACGGTCTGCGAAGAGGTCGACATGCTGGAGGGCGCCGGCGCCACGTTCGACCCCGCGGCCGTCCTGGCAGGCAAGACCACCCCCGTCTACTTTGGCAGCGCCCTGAACAACTTCGGCGTGCAGCTCCTCCTGGACAGCTTCTTGGAACACTCCTCCCCCCCGGCCCCCCGCTTAAGCCGGGCCGGCCTGATCCAGCCGACGCACCCCGCCTTCTCGGGCTTCGTCTTCAAGATCCAGGCCAACATGGACCCCAGGCATCGTGACCGCATCGCCTTCGTGCGGATCGTCTCGGGCCGCTTCGAACGCGACATGACCGTCACCCACACCCGCACCGGCCGCCAGATCCGCCTCGCTAACGCCAGCAAGATATTCGGCCGCGACCGCGAAACGGTGGACGAGGCCTGGCCAGGCGACGTCGTCGGCATCGTCGGCAGCGCCCCCTTCGCCATCGGCGATACCCTCACCGCCGACCCGGCCATCGTCTATGACGAGATCCCCCACTTCGCCCCGGAGTGCTTCGCGTACCTGGAAAATGACACTCCCGCCAACTTCAAGCGGTTCCGCGACGGGCTGAGCCAGCTCCTCCAGGAAGGCGTCGTACAGGCCTTCAACCTGCCCGACGCCGTTCGCAAGGTCCCCCTCCTCGGTGCCGTCGGGCCACTGCAGTTCGAGATCGTCCGCTACCGCCTCGAAAGCGAGTACGGCGCCCCCTCCCGCCTGGACAACGCCCCGTGGTCGCTCGCCCGCTGGCTGGAGCCTGCAACGTCCAAGGACAAACTCGAACTGCCAGGCGGAACCCGCCTGGCGCTCGACAGCCAGGGCCGGACCGTCCTGCTATTCCCCGATGAATGGTACATGCGCTACTTCCAGCAGCGCAACCCCGACGCCAAGATCAGCAACCTCCCCTTTGCCGAACTGACACTGGACCCGGCAGGCTGACAATTGCCCGACCGACCCAACTAAAGAACGAGGTGCCCTCCGCCGAGGAACACAGGTCGTCGTTCCTGATTCCCGGAATCTCGGTCGCCCGGCCGGCCGCCGTTGCGCTTGCCCGTCTATAATCGGTGGAGGCACCACATGGCCCAACCGCGCAACGCACACGATCCGACAACGGCGAGCAGTTGGAACGAGATGTACCCGGCCGGCATCGTCATCCTGGCTGCTCTCGGTATCGTGGCGGCCCTCTACCTGAGCGCCGGCTTCCTCGTGCCCATCGCCCTGGCGATCGTCTTGAGCGCCCTGCTTCGACCGCTGGTTCGTGCGCAGCAGCGTGCCCGCGTGCCGGCCGGGGTGGGGGCCGCCCTGGTGGTGCTGGCCTTTGTCCTGCTGATCGTCGCGGCGGGATTCGCCTTGGTTACTCCCATGCGAGGCTGGTTCGCCCAGGCGCCCCAGACCTTCGCCGCCGCCAAAGCCAAACTGAACCGTCTGCGCGAGCCGATCCAGAACCTCACCGGCGCAGCCGAGCAACTTACAGGCGGCCCCGCCGAACCGACCCCGGCGCCGGCCGCGCAACCGAATGACCAGGGGCCGTCAGGCGGCGCGCCGCCCTCTCCACCGCCACAGCCGGCCCCCATCAGCGGCGGGCTGCCCAAGATCCTGGCCAGCGTCCTGGGCACGACGACGCAGATCCTGGGCGGGGCCGCGGAGGTGCTGCTGCTGATGTACCTGATCCTGGCCTCGGGCGGCATGTTCCACCGGAAGTTCGTTCGAGAGTTGCCGGGTCCGCGCGACAAGCAGGTCGCTGATGACGTGGTGGACCAGGCGGAAAAGGTCATCCTTCGCTACGTCATCGTCAACGCGCTGGTCAACTTCGGACAAGCCATCGCGGTGACCCTGGTCCTATGGTGGCTGGGGATGCCATCGCCCATCCTGTGGGGCCTGTTCACCTTCGTCCTGGAGTTCATCCCGTACATCGGCGCAGCCATCATGATCGCCCTGCTGACGCTGACCGCGACCGCCACGTTCGACAGCGTCGGGCGGGTCCTGCTCGTCCCGGGCAGCTACCTCCTGATCAGCACGCTGCAGAACAGCCTGGTCAGTCCGCTGGCCTATGGCCGGGGCCTTCAACTCAACCCGGTCGCCGTGTTCATCGGCGTGCTGTTCTGGTGGTATGTCTGGGGCGTCGTCGGGGCGTTCCTGGCCGTGCCGATCCTGGCGGTGATCAAGATCGCCGCCGATCGCACGGAACGGTTCCGCCCCGTGGGCGAGTTCCTGGGGGAATGAAGGCCGCACGGCAACCCACGGTCAGCCACCCGCTTCGGCGGACACAAACGGGCCGCGCGGGCATCCAGACCTGCCCCCAACTCCCGGCTCGGCCGGCCGATCCCGCAGCCTATACGCCCCAATTCTCCGCCAGCATCAACTGAGCTTCCCCACGAATCATGGAGAAGCTCAGTGGCCGCAGGCAAGCCGAGATTCGGGGGCATCACTCGTTTCCGGCATAACGAGGGGCGATCGCCGTAATCGGGGGACATCATACCTATGTCGGGGGTGGCTTCGCCATAATCCAACCGTCCCCCCGGCCGCCCCCTGGTCTCCCGGCACCGTCCGACCGTCGCCGTTCCTGTCTCCTGGCCTGCCGTTGTTGGTCACCCCGCCCAGCTCGCCCATCCAGCCCAGCTTCACGCCGCGCTCGCGTGGCCCAGACCCGTTTAGTGGCGCCGTTGGTGGCACCCACGCGTTGTCTGAATTCCCCTCAGCCGCTCCCGCCCAGCTCGCCCATCCAGCCCAGCTTCACGTTGCCGCCGCGTGGCCCGGACCCGTTTGGTGGCGCCGTTGGTGGCACCCACTGGCTGTCCGAAATACCGCTCCGAACCGTCAAGTGCCGCTGGCCTGCGAGGGGCTCGGGGCGGCAGATCGGCGGCGGACCTTGGGCCAGAGGGCATCCAGAGCAGGGGGCTTGGCAGGACGGGGCGGGCGGATGCAAACCCGCGAGAAACAGGGGAAAAACGGCAGCCGGTGGCGAGAGGACAAGGTGTGCTCGATCACATCGTACCTGCCGGGCGATGGTTACGAGCCTTGTAGCTCTCACAAGACGGCCGGTGGAGCCGGTACTGGAACAATCGACCCGCCTATACCAAGGCCGCATAAACTGTCACGCACCCGGGCTCGCTGCTTTATTATACTGGTGCTTCTGTTGCGGTGGCTGGCACCCTATAATCCGGACCTTTATGGGTAAGCCAACAGGGACAAGAAGGGTCATCATCAACGCGGATGACTTCGGGTTCTCCGGCGGGATTAGCGAGGGGATCCTGCGGGGACACCGGGGCGGGGTTGTTACGTCGACTACGATCGCGACGAACATGCCGGCGGCGGAAGAGGCTGTGCGGCAACTCGCGGCTGCGCCAGGGCTTGGGGTGGGCGTGCATTTGAATGTGTGCCAGGGGTTGCCCCTGTCGCAGGGGGCGCGGGTCCTGGCGGATGCGGACGGGGTGCTGCGGCTGTCGGCGATGCGGGCGGTGGTGGTGTGCGTCTTCAAACCATGGCTGCTAAAGGTGATAGAGGGCGAGTTCGATGCGCAGATCCGGTGGGTGCTGGATCATGGCATCCGGCCTACGCATCTGGACAGCCACCGCCACACGCACGGGTATCCGGCGGTGTTTGCGGGGGTAGCGCGGCTGGCGCGGCGGTATGGGATTCCGTTTGTACGGTGGCACCGGGAACGACTTCCCGAGGGTATTTCGGACAGTTATGGGATGCCACCAACGGCGCCACTAAACGGGTCTGGGCCAGTCGAGCGCAGCGTGAAGCTGGGCGGGATAGGCGAGCTGGGCGGGGTGCAGATGCCGGGGGCGAAAGCGCCACTTGCGGCGCCACTTGACGGGAAGCAGCGGCGCATGGCGAGGGTGCTGAATGTCCTCGGGTGGATCAATCGGCGTATTGCGCCGGACGTGATCGGGACGAACGGGACCTGGGGTATCGAGCAGACGGGCGCGATCACGGCGGAGTGGCTGATCCGGATGGCGAAGTGCGTACCGGCGGGTGTGACAGAGATCATGGTCCATCCCGGGCTGGCAGACGGGCTGGATGCGGAGGCATCGCGACTGCGGGAGAGCCGCGAGAAGGAACTGGCGGCGGTGTGCGACCCGGCGGTTCGGGATGCACTGCGAGAACACAAGGTGGAACTGGTGCACTATGGACAGCTACGAGATTCCCGATAACAACGCGGCGGCTATCAAGTACAGCATCGTCGTGCCGTTCTACAACGAGCAGACCATCGTGCAGCGGTTGTACGAGCGGATCGTGCGGGTGATGCGGCACGTGGGCGCACGATACGAGATGATCTTCATCAACGACGGCAGCAGAGACGACACGGCGAAGGTGCTGGAGAAGATTGCGCTGGCGGACGAGCGGGTGGTATTCCTGGACCTGCGGCGGAACTTCGGGCAGACGACCGCTCTGCAGGCGGGGTTCGACGAAGCGCGGGGGGAGGTCATCATCGCGATGGACGGGGACCTGCAGCACGACCCGTATGAGATCCCGCTGTTCATCAAGAAGATCGACGAGGGGTACGACATCGCCAGCGGGTGGCGGGTGCGGCGAGGCGACGGGTTCCTCCTGCGTCGCTTGCCATCGAAGATCGCGAACTGGCTGCTGGCGAAGGCGTCGGGGGTCACGCTGCACGATTTCGGGACGACGTACAAGGCGTACCGCCGGGAGGTTCTGGAGGGCGTACGGCTGTACGGGGACATGCACCGGTTCGTGCCGGCGGTGTGCGCGCGGCTGGGGGCGAAGATCATCGAGGTGCCGATCAAGAATGTGCGGCGGCCCGCGGGCAAGAGCAACTACGGGATCGCACGGACATTCCGGGTGGCGATGGATCTGCTCACGCTGCGGTTCCTGAGCAAATACATGACGCGGCCTTTGCATTTCTTTGGGAAGTGGGGCCTGACGTGCGGGATGGTCGGGGCGGGGATCCTGGGGTACGGGTTCGTGCGGAAGATCGTGCAATGGGACACGTTTCATGTGTTCCAGCAGCACGGGCCTCTGATGGCGATGGGGTTCATGCTGCTCATTGCGGGGATGCTGCTGCTGGCGACGGGACTCACGGGCGAGATGCTGATGCGGATTTACTTTGAGGCGACGGGGGCGCGGACGTACGCGGTGCGGCGGGTAGTGAGGGGGACTGGTGGGGAGAAGGTGCGGATGTAGGCGAGGGGGTTCGGGGCAACGGCAACGACCGAGTCTTTGGGGGCGGGGGCACCTTGCATGCCAGCGGAACACGCGGCTCGCAAGCGAGCCGGCTAAATGGGGGACGGGGTTTCCTGGGCGGGGGTTCCTGTATCTTCTATCGTGCGGGGGTGCCGAAGGAGCAGATTACGACGGTACCGTGGTTGGCGTTGGAGCGGATGCGGAGTTGGCCGCCGATGGCGCTGGCGCGGTAGCCCATGATGCGCAGGCCCATGCCGTTGTGCTTTTCGTTTTCCTTGGGCATGCCGTGGCCGTCGTCCTGGATCATGAGCATGCCGCGGCCGGCCTCTTCGGTGAGTTGGATCATGATGTTGCGGGCCTTGCCGTGCTTGACGGCGTTGTTGACGGCCTCCTGGGCGATGCGGTAGAGATGGACGGCGGTATCGTCGTCGGGGACGACGACACGGGGATCGCACTGGCAGGCGCAGGAGATGCTGAAGATCTCCTGGATGCCGACGGCGAATTCCTTGATCCTGGCGGAGAAGTTGACGGCGGTCAGTTCGACGGGGGAAAGGCCGCGGGCAAGGGAGCGGGCCTGCTTGTTGGTGAGGGTTGCCAGGCGGCCGATCTCGACGGCGTCCTGGGATTCGGGCATGGCGACGAAGGCGAGTTTCTGCTCGAGGATCTTACTGAGGAAGCTGATACCGGTGAGGTTCTGGCCGAGCACGTCGTGCAGGTCGCGGCCGATGCGTTGCTGTTCGAGGCTGGAGACTTCCACGATGGCGCGTTCGAGGCGTTTGCGTTCGGTGATGTCGGTGGTCATCTTCAGGGCGCCCTGGTAGCGGCCTGCCTCATCGAGGATGGGAGCGCCGGCGAGGATGACCCAGAGTTCGGAGCCGTCACGGCGGCGGAAGCGGACGTCGTGGCTGTCCTTGATGCCGGCGCGGCGGCGCTGGAGGGTGTGTTCGACGGCCCCGCGGTCGCGCTGGTCGACGAACGAGAGGATGGGCGAGCCGAGGATCTCTTCGACAGTGTAGCCGAGCATCTGGGCCATCTTCTGGTTGATGAAGGTGGTGGTGTCGGCGGCGTCGAGGACCCAGATGCCTTCCTCGGCGGTCTCGACGATGCGGCGGTAGCGTTCCTCGCTGGCCTGGAGGGCCTCGACGGCCTTCTGTCGTTCGACGCGGAGGCGTAAGGCGGACAGGCCGAAGGCGAGGTCGTCGGCGAG
>JANYLN010000148.1 GCA_025357795.1 Planctomycetota bacterium | reverse complement strand
GCCCTTCTTGAGGCTGGGGGCGAAGCCGCCTTCGTCACCGACGGAGGTGTTGTAGCCCTTGTCGTGGAGCACGCCGGCCAGGGCGTGGAAGATCTCGGTTCCCATGCGGAGGGCTTCCCGGAAGCTCGGGGCTCCCCATGGCTGGATCATGAACTCCTGGAAGTCGACGTTGTTGTCGGCGTGCTTGCCGCCGTTCAAGATGTTCATCATCGGGACCGGCAGGACGTTGGCGCCGCAGCCGCCGAGGTAGCGGAACAGCGGCAGGCCGGCGGAGTTGGCGGCGGCCTTGGCGACCGCCATCGAGACCGCCAGGATGGCGTTGGCGCCGAGCTTGGCCTTGTTGGGCGTGCCGTCGAGGTCGAGCATGGTCTTGTCGATCAGCTCCTGGTCGACGGCGTCGAGGCCGATGACCTCTTCGGCGATGGCGGCGTTGACGTTCTCGACGGCCTGGAGGGTGCCCTTGCCGCGGTAGCGGGCCTTGTCGCCGTCACGCAGTTCGACGGCCTCGTGCTCGCCGGTCGAGGCGCCGGAGGGGACGATGGCCGAGCCGACGGTGCCGTCCTGGAGGTGGACCTCGGCCTCGACGGTGGGGTTGCCGCGGGAATCCAGAACCTCTCTGCCTTGAATGCCGACAATAATGCTCATGTGCATCTCTCCATAGTTTGGTGGTTATTAGGCGTCATCATCGCGGGGGAAGCTACAGCAGCCCGCCAAGTCCGGTCTTGCACCATTTACTGCTGCCTGTATACCGTAAGCGTAGCCCGTTACTATAATGCGGGGCTACCGGAACGGCAAGAACAGCCGGGCAAGGGGTCGCGACCGGCTAACGGCCGGCGCCGTCCGGTAAGGGGTAGGAACAACGGCAATTGGTGTGCAATGCACATCCTACGTACAATTACAGAAGCGTTGGATCGCTGGAGGCATACGCGTGAACTTCGTCAAGATGCATGGCCTGGGCAACGACTACGTATACGTCAACGCCTTCGAGCAGCAGGTCAAGGACCCGGTGGCGGTCGCCCGGCGGGTCAGTGATCGGCATCGTGGGATCGGCAGCGATGGCCTGATCCTGGTGGCACCGTCAAAGGTGGCGGACGTCCGCATGGAGATGTACAACGCCGACGGCTCGCGGGGCAAGATGTGCGGCAATGGGATCCGCTGCGTCGCTAAATTCGCCGTGGAACGCGGTCTCGTAAAGGTCACAGGGTCCGGTCTGACGGAAAAACTCAGGGACCGGAACGTCATCGCGCAGTTCCTGCGGTCGGCGACGGTGTACCTGACGGTGGAGACCGACGCGGGGGTTCGCGAGCTGGCGGCCGTGCGCAACGAGAAGGGCATCGTCCACCAGGTGTGCGTGGATATGGGCGAGCCGATCCTGCCGGCGGGCCAGGTGCCGGTGGATGTGTCAAAGATGGAAGGCGGCGCCGCGCAAGCGGATCAGCCGATCGTGAAGGTGCCGTTCGCGCTACCCAGCGGGACTTTCCTGATGACTTGCGTGTCGATGGGCAACCCGCACGCGGTGTTCTTCGTGGACGATCTTGACAAGGTCGATCTGTACAAGGACGGGCCGTTTGTGGAGACGCACGCGGCGTTCCCGGACCGCATCAACGCGCACTTCGTGCAGGTGATCTCCCCCAGCGAGGTGAAGGTCCTCACGTGGGAACGGGGCAGCGGCGCGACACAGGCGTGCGGCACGGGGGCGTGCGCGGTGTGCGTGGCCGGCGTGCTGGAGCAGCGGACGGAGAAGTCTGTCACCACGCATCTGCCAGGCGGCGATCTGCACCTGGAGTGGTCCGACGACGGCAAGGTCTACATGACCGGCCCGGCGGAAGAGGCGTTCACCGGTTGCTGGGCGGAGTGAGGGCAGAACAACGGATAAGGTGACCAACAGCGGCAGTACTGAGGACTGACGGGCGGCAACGGCAGAACCACCATCCGTGCCGCGGGCTGTGTTTACAGCGCGTTGCCGTCACACTCCTGCGAGAGTATGGCAGGATCGACCTATTGGCATCATGGCGGGCATGTCCGGCAGGAGCAGCAGGCAGCCGATCCTGTGGCCTTCGGGAGTCTCGGTGCAGTGGGCGACCTGTAGCGCGACCTTGCAGGAGCCATCCTCGAGGGGCAGGACCAGCGAGGCTTCGGTACCGATGGGAAGGGGTGCCTTGCAGATTATGCCGACGCCCAGCACCGAGATGTCACGGATGTCGACGGACTGGGTCGCCGCGGTGCCGCCCGGTTCCGTGTAGTGCAGCTCCACCGATGCGCGCAGCAGCCAGTGGCCGCAGCGCCGTCTGGGCTGGTCGCTATCCCCGGAGGTATCCTCCGGCAGGTTCGCCAGCAGGCCGAACAGTTGCTCGGACGTCAGTTCGCTGTGCTTTCGCGTTTCATTCGTATCCATGGCCGCTCCGGCGGGCTTTGTTGGCAGACTGCTATCTCGCGTTGCGCTCATATTCGTCCTGGGTGAGCATGGCGCGGCTGATCATCGGTACCATGACGGGCATGTCCAGCAGGATCAGGTGACAGCCGACTTTGTAGCCACCGATCGTGTCGGTACAGTGGGCGACCGTCGCATCGATCGTGTAATAGCCGTCCTCGAGCGGCAGGACCAGTTCGGCCTGGGTGCCTGCGGGAAGCGGTTTTTTGCAGAGCACCCCCATGCCCGTCAGCGAGATGTCGTGGATGCTGACGTATTCCTTGGCTTCGATGCCGTTGGCGTTCTTGAAGTAGAGCTCCGCGGGTACGCGCAGCAGCCAGCGGCAGCAGGACCGTTTGATCAGTGTATGATCGGCCTGGGTGTCCTCGGGCAGGTCCGACAGCAGGCCGAACAGGTAGTCCGACGTCAACTGCTTGTACTCGTGCGGTTCCGCCGTAGCCATTGTGGCCGCTGCCTCCAAACGGGTTCTTGATGAACGGCTGGAACCCCATGTACGATCTTTAACACACGTAGCACTCCGGGTGATGTATCGACCGGTGCCAGGCGGGGGTTTAGAACGGCGACGCACAGGGTTTGCGGGAACCGCTGGCACCCGCTGCGCATCTAACGGGGTAGAACATTACGGGACGTACTGGGCCAGATGGCTTGCGAGGATATACCCATGCGCGCAGCAAGTAGTTGTGGTTACAGGACATTAACGATCGTGGCGGTGCTGCTGGCCGGCGGACTGGGCCTGGTGGGGCAGGTCCGGGGCGACGGGGTGATCCTCATCGAGCCGATCCGCCGGCCTCATCCGCACCCCATGCCCAGGCCGCACCAGCCGATGACCATGCTCCGGCAGAAGGCCACCGTGAAGATCCACGATCTGGCCGCGGTGACCGAGGTCGACCAGACCTTCGGCAACCCCAACAGCTACGACGTCGAGGGGACGTACCTGTTTCCCGTCCCGGCCGGGTTCAACATCAACGACTTCGCCATGATGGTCAACGGCAAGGAGATCAGCGGCGAGATGCTCGACGCCGACAAGGCCCGGCAGATCTACGAGGACATCGTCCGGAAGAAGCGCGACCCGGGCCTGCTCGAATTCGTGGGCCAGCGACTCTACCGGGCGCGGGTCTACCCGATCCCGGCCAACGGCAAGGTTGACGTGCAGATCAAGTTCACCGGGGCACTCGAGCCGGTCGGCGGGACGGTGACGTACCGCTATCCGCTCAGGCCGGACAAGCCGCTGGGCAATATCCGAGACTTCGAGTTCAGTGCCGCCATCGAGACCACGGGCAACCTGTCATCGGTCTTCTGTCCGACTCATGAGGCGAAGATCGAGAAGACGGGCACGAAGTCGGCAACGGTGAAGTACTCCGCCAAAGACCTCGAGCCCTCGCAGGACCTGCTGCTGTACTACCGGCTCTCCGACGAGCAGTTCGGGCTGGCGCTGCTGAGCCATCGCACGCGGGGCGAGGACGGCTACTTCATGGCCTGGATCTCGCCGAAACGCAACGAGAAGGTCGCGGCCGTGCCCAAGGACATCTGCTTCGTGATCGACACCTCCGGCAGCATGGCCGAGGAGGGTGGCAAGAAGATCAAGCAGGCCCGCGAGGCCCTGGACTTCTGCCTGCAGAACCTCAACCGGGACGATCGCTTCAACATCGTCTCGTTCAGCACGGATGTGCGGAAGTTCGCGGACGGCCTGGTGAAGGTCTCCCAGGAGAGCGTCCCCGACGCCCAGGAATACGTCGAGGGGCTCAAGGCCCTCGGCGGGACCGACATCAACGCCGCCCTGGCCGAGGCCCTCAAGATGCGGCCCAAGGACTCCGACAGGCCGTACATGGTGGTGTTCCTGACGGACGGCATGCCGACGGTCGGCGAGACGGACCCGGCGGCGATCCTCAAGAACGTCAGGAAGACGGGCGGCACATCGGTCAGGCTGTTCGTCTTTGGCGTGGGTTACGAGGTGAACACCGCGCTGCTGGACAAACTCGCCGAGGACAACCGCGGTTCGCGGGTGTACGTCACCCCCAAAGAGGACCTGGAGGTCAAGCTCAGCACGTTCTACAAGCAGATCGCCTCGCCGGTGTTGACCGACCTGGACCTGCGGGTGCAGGGCGTGAAGGTCTACGATAGGTACCCCAAGCAGTTGCCCGATCTGTTCGCCGGGAGCGACCTGGTGGTGGTCGGGCGGTACAGTGCGTCGGGCGACGCCAAGATTATCCTCGCCGGCAAGCAGGGCAACGAGGAGCAGCGGTTCAGCTATGGCCGGGAGTTTCCGGAACGCAGCCGGGAGAACGATTTTCTCCCGCGGCTCTGGGCGATGCGCAAGGTAGGCTACCTGCTCGATGAGATCCGCCTCAACGGCGAGAAGGAAGAGTTGAAGAAGGAGGTCGTGGACCTCGCCAAACGGTACGGCATCGTCACGCCGTACACGAGTTACCTCGTGCTCGAAGACGAGCGGATGCTGCACAGCGCGAGCCCGGCGGCCGGCGCGATGCGCGAACGCCTGGATCGCAGCGAGGTGCGGTCATTTGCGTTCCAGGCCGGCCGGGCGGCACAGGCCCCCAGCCGCGGGGGCAAGGCGGCCGTGGACGTCAGTCGGGACGCCGACAAGCTCAAGAACGCCCGCAACGCCCCGCAATCTCTCGGCGCCGGTGGCGGCACCTCCGCCGGGGAAGGCTACGACGGGTTCGATGCGGCCCTGAGGGTTCCGGCGAGGCCGGCATCCCCGGCCAATGGCATGAGCATCCAAGGCAGCGAAGAGCCGTCCGGCCCGAGCGTCTCCGCCGTGCAGTACGTCGCAGGCCGGGCGTTCTATTGGCAGGCAGGCAAGTGGATCGACAGCCTGTACGACGGCAAGAAGCCGCCCCAGAAGGTCGCCGCCTTCAGCGACGAGTACTTCAAACTGCTACAGCAGCATCCGGAGATCAAGAGCGTGCTGGCCCTGGGGGAGAAGGTCGTCTTCGTGACCGACGGCCAGGCGTACGAG
>JANYLN010000140.1 GCA_025357795.1 Planctomycetota bacterium | reverse complement strand
TCGTCCTGCCCGCTCCCCCTCAGGAACCCCCCGGACCGCCCCTTCCACTCGTGCAGCAACTGGTCTGCCTTGCGCCAGTCATCCGGCTTGTGGTTCCGCCACGCCAGGTAATCCCGCAACAGCCGCGGCGTAACATTCCTGTGCCACCAACCCCCAAACGCCGCCACCTGCCCCGCCGACCACTGCCCGGGCTGTAATACGCTGATCTCGACCCGCTGGCCAACCATGATCCCCATCGGCACCGCCAGCGTCTGCAGCTCCTCCTGCGCCTTGAACCGCAAGCCCTCCTCCAGCCCCCCCGCCATCGCCAGCAGCGGCTCTGCCGCCTCGACATACCCCCGCCGCAACAATCCCTGCGCTGCCCCCAGCACCGTCCACGGATCTTGCGATGCCAGCATCGACCGCAACAACAGCTCAGCCTCCGGCCCCGTCACCAGCGCCCACTGGAACAGGATGACGCTGCGCGACAGATCGTCAGGCTCGCGCATCCACGCCGCGCGCACGTCCTCCGCCATGTCCACTCGCCGGATCGTCCCGACAGCGCACGCCGCCTGCCGGCGAACCTCCGTGTCGCTACCCGTCAGGGCCTCTCGCAAGACTGCATCCGCCCGGCCACTCCCCAGCCGCGCCAGGTCTCGCAGCGCGGACTGCTTCTGCGCAGGCGAGCCCGTCAGCAGCGTCTGCTCCGCCGCCCGCGCATGCCGCCACGCCTGGACCGGTCCCGCCAACAGCCCCGCCGCCAGCATCCCCGCCGCCAGCATCCCAAGATGTCGCCACCGCTTCCGCATGATTTCCAGACCCACGCCAACGCCCAAAGCTGCACCAGCCCCGCATTGTACCGCCGCCCCGTCCAGACCCCAACGCAGCCGAGTCATCGCCGTAGTTCTTGCGGCCGACTGCTACCCGTTGTCGGCTGGCAACCGTTGCACTTCTTACCGTTAACAAATAGTAAATAACGGATAGCCAATAGCATCAACTGGCGCCCCATCCAGCCTTGAGCGCAAATAGCGATGTCGTGTTAGTCTGGTAATGCTTCCCGCTTTTTTGTGCTGAACGTGATAAGCCCGCTCGTTGGCGAGTAGGATATCTGGCTGGCAGATGACAGGCCCCGCCAGAGAACAAAGCCACAAAGGTGGCTGAGCCGCCGCAGAGGCAAACGGTGGGCGAGGAACATGCCGCGAAACGCAGCATGGCAGGCTTGTCTCTGCTGGCCGGCGGGCATATAAAGTAATGTAGGCTTGGTTGGTCGCCCTCGGGTGACACGACAAGGCCGAAAGCGGGAAGTATGACAGGCTTAGGCCTGAGTATGCTTCCCGCTGCTTTTTTTCGCGTGCTTCAGCGGGCCGCTATTCGTCCGCGTCTACGCAGTCTCGAACCGTCCTACCTGATAGCACTACCCGACTGAACGTACTTGGCGACGCGCCGGGCTGGCCGATGCCACAGGGCTTGTTCGGGTAGTAAACGGGTAGTTACTACCCGGCAGGTCCAGCAGGCCCAGCGCCATACCCATGCTGTGGTCCCTGCCGCCGCCTGCCACAGCCGATCCACCTACTGATCCGCCTGCCGATCCGGGCAGCCCCCCGCCCGGCATCTGGGGGTGAAATTCCAGGGGGGGGGCGGTGTCACAGTACCCTTACGCGTGTATGTTTTTCATGGCGATCGCTATGACCAGCCAGGGCCGTTCGCTTCGCTGCGGATCGATCATTCGCGTATTCTGCCAGCGCCAGCCACCGCTCTTGCCATGCTTGAAGCCGCGTTCAATCCAGGCCCGCAGGCCATACCAGGCCGGTTCTGCCTGCCCCGGGGCCAGATCGGCGGCGATCAGCCAGGGCTCTTCATATCCCTGACTCTAGCAGGCCAGGAGGGTGCAAGGCAGGCGGGCCTGGCAACCGCGGAACAGAACTCCTGTCTGGCTGTATGTCTGTCCGGTGGCCGGAACCAATTCGCTCACGGGCTGGTACTGCCCGGTAGCGGTTGGCTGGAACTCGGCGTTCTGGATGTTGATCCGTAGAAACGGGTGCCAGCCCAAAGCGACGATGGCCTCAAACAACCACTTGGCATACAACCCACGATCCGCCAGGACGATCACGTGCATCCGGCTCGGTACGACGTCCCGAAGCAGATGCAGCCAGTGCAGCCAGTGGGGTTTCCATGCCTCTTTGGCCGTGGCGGGCAGAATCTTCCAGGCTACGGGAATGGCCGAGCCGGCGTAGACCACGCTGATGGCCAGCACGACGAACCGATCGCTCCGGGTGGTGGCATCCATCGCGATGGCCAACTGGTCGCAGGGCCAAGACTTGAGAATCCAGGCCAACAGGCCGGCAAGGCATTGCTGGACAACCAGTTCTCGCCGTCGGCGACCGCTCTTGTCCTGGACGCAACAATAGAAGTCTCGCAACCGCTCCCGAACGCGGTTGCAGGTCTGCCCCAGCCAGTGGGCCAGACAGAACGACACGCGGGACAGCCCGCTGCCTTCTGCCAGAACCATGCCCATGCTGTATTGAGCCAGGACTTTGATCTGAGGCCGGGAAAGTTCAGGCCACACACTCGCCAGTTCGGCCATCCATGCCGATCATGCCGGGGGCACGCGGGGTGACTCCTTTTACATGAACGTCCTTGTTCGCACCGTTCATGTTGCAGGATCGCCCCTGTGCCGGCTACCCTCTCCCTCCAAAAAACCTACACGCGCAAGCCCCTGCCCCTGCCTCCTCATTCCCGCCTCACGTCATAGCGAATACTATCCCCCCTCGTCGGCCCAATGACTCAGCCGGGCAAGAACCTGTTTCAGGGTGCGGACCAGAAGCCCGCGCCATTGTCGCCGTGGCCATCCGTTGTTGTCGCCTTTAGTCGCCGCTGACAACCAGCCACTGCCGTTGTTCTTGCAGTCGTGCCCCCTCCCTTGCTGCCACGAAAAAAGATCCTCTGGTTCAGATCTGAGATCATTCCCCCATCTCGCGCCAGGTTCGGTCTTACGAAGACTTGACGTTGCTTTCGCCCGCACAACGGCCGCCACACACCCTACATACGCGGCCTTTAGCCACCCGTAACTTCGCCCACGGGCAATTGCAGGATTCGGCAACACCCACTAATATGTCGCCACACCATACACTGGGGTCAGGCCAACTGCAGGCCTGAAAGATCAGGGTTGTGAACCAACTTTTGAGGTCCCCGAATGATAACTCGCGTAGAAGAAATTCTGTCATTGGCCAAAAAGACCGGTAAACAGTACCGGATGGCCGTGGCGGGAGCGGAAAGCCACTCGGCCCTGGAAACCGCCGCCGTGGCTCTGGAAAATGGACTGGTCGAGAGCATCCTCGTCGGCGACTGCGTAAAGATCCGCGAGGCCGCCAAGGAACTCGAGATCAACCTCGATAAGTTTCAGATCTACGATATCTCCGATTCGACAGAGACAATGAACAAATCCTGCCAGCTGGTCGCTACCGGCCAGGCGGACTTCCTGTTCAAGGGCCTCGTCAGTACACGGATCTTCCTCAAGGGTGTCCTCAACCGTGAGTACGGCTTCCGCACTGACAGGATCCTGAGCCATGTTGGCGTATTCAACATCCCCGGCCAGGATCGCATCATGATCATCACAGACGCCGGCGTGAACGTGCAGCCCGATCTCGATAAGAAGATGCACATTCTCCTGAATGCCGTGGACGTCGGCCACATCCTGGGCAACGCCCGGCCCAAGGTCGCTATGCTCTCCTTCGTCGAAGAGGCCAACGACCCCTCCATCAAGTCCACCGCCGAGGCCAACTCCATTACCGAGCTATACCGCACCGGCCAGATCCCCGACTGCGTCGTCGAAGGCCCCTACTCCCTCGACGTCGCCCTCTCGCCCGAAGCCGCCCGCATCAAGAGCGTCAAAGGTGAAGTGGCTGGCCACGCCGACGTCATCGTCATGCACGACATCGGCATGGGCAACGTCCTCTACAAGGCCCTGCTCCTCTGGTGCAACCCCGTCCTCGCCTCCGTCGTCATGGGCGCCAAGATCCCGCTCATCGTCACCAGCCGCGCCGACAGCATGAAGACCAAACTGAACTCGATCGCCCTAGGCATCATGACCTCCGAACACAGACGAGAAAAGCAGTAATGGATAAAAAGTACCCGACCCTCCTGATCATCAACCCCGGTTCCACCAGCACCAAGATCGCTATCTTCGGCGGCCTCAAGTGCCGGTTCGAAACCGAACTCAAGCACGACGCCAACGCCCTGGCAACCTTCACCTGCATCATCGGCCAGGTCGATTACCGCCGCCAGGCCCTCTTGCAGTTCCTCCAGGAAAGCAACGTCGACCTCGCCGACATCGACATCTTCGTGGGCCGCGGCGGCCTGCTCCGCCCCCTCGTCAGCGGCGTCTACGCGGTCAACGCCTCGATGCTCGCCGATCTCCACAGCTGCCGCTTCGGCGAGCACGCCTCCAACCTCGGCGCCATCCTCACCCACGAGTTCGCCAAACTGCACGACAAGCCGGCCTATATCGCCAACCCGGTTGTCGTCGACGAACTCTCCGACGTCGCCCGCATCTCCGGCCACCCCGCCCTGCCCCGCCGAAGCATCTTCCACGCCCTCAGCCAGAAGGCCGTGGCTGCCAAGGCCGCCGGCAAGCTCGGCAAGGCCTATGAAAAGTGCAACTTGATCGTTGCGCACCTCGGCGGCGGCATCACCATCGGGGCGCACCAGATGGGCCGCGTCGTCGATGTCAACAACGCCCTCGATGGCGAAGGCCCCTTCAGCCCCGAGCGCACCGGCGCGGTCCCCGCCCTGCCGTTCTACCGCTACGCCACCGAACGCAACATGACCGTCGCCCAGGTCCAGAAGTTCATGACTCGCAGCGGCGGCCTGCTCGCCCACCTCGGCACCAATGATTGTCGCCTGATCGAAGAGAAGGTGGCCGCGGGGGACAAGAAGTTTGCCCTGGTCTACGAAGCCTTCGCCTACCAGGTCGCCAAGGCCATCGGCTCGATGGCCGCGGTCCTTTGTGGTAAAGTGGATGCGATCGTACTGACAGGCGGAGTTGTCCGGGGCGAGATCTTCCTCAAGAAGCTCAAGAGCATGGTACGTTTCATTGCTCCCGTGTATACTTTTGTCAAGAACAGTGAAATGGAAGCGCTGGCATCGGCTGCGCTGACCGCGCACCACGGCGCCCGCGAAGTAAAGTCATACTAATATTATGGCTACGACACAAACAAAACGTTTCCGTGTTCTCATCGATACCGACCGGTGCAAAGGCTGCAGGCTTTGTGTGGACTTCTGCCCCAAGGACGTCATCGAGATGACAACCGACCGGCTGAACGCCAAGGGGATTACGTTCGCCGAGTGCGTCCATCCCGAGCAATGCATCGGCTGCATGGCCTGCACCCTGATGTGCCCGGATGCCGCCGTTGAGTTGTTCAAGCAAGAGGATTAGGCGAACGATGTCCAAGCGAGTGCTTACCTCCGGTAACGAGGCGCTGGCCGAAGGGGCAATCCGCGCAGGTTGCGACTGCTACTTCGGGTACCCGATCACTCCCCAGAACGAGCTGATCACCTACATGGCCGTGCACATGCCCCGCCTCAAGCGGGTCTTCGTCCAAGCCGAAAGCGAAGTCGCCGCTATCAACATGGTCTACGGCGCCGCCGCCGCCGGCAAACGCGCCATGACCTCCTCGTCTTCCCCCGGCATCAGCTTGAAACAAGAGGGCATCTCCTACCTCGCTGGCGCCGAACTGCCCGCCCTCATCGTCAACGTCCAGCGAGCCGGCCCCGGACTCGGCAGCATCGAGCCCTCCCAGTCCGACTACTGGCAGGCGACCCGGGGCGGCGGCCACGGCGGCTACCGCGTCATCGTCCTCGCCCCCTACAACGCCCAGGAAATGCACGACCAGCCCGCCCTCGCCTTCGACCTCGCCGACAAATACCGCATCCCGGTCATGATTCTCTCCGACGGCCAGATCGGCCAGATGATGGAGCCGGTCGTCCTCCGCGAGGAATCGCCCTGCCCGCCCCCAAAACCCTGGGCCCTCACCGGCGCCAAGGACCGCCCGCACAACATCGTCCGTTCGTACTTGCCCCGGGCAGGCCTGCTCGAAGTCCACAACAAGCGCCTCCACGCCAAGTACGCCCAGATCGAGAAGAACGAAGTCCGCGCCGAGGCCTCCGACCTCGACGATGCCAAAATCATGGTCGTCGCCTATGGCACCTCCGCCCGCCTCGCCGGCGGTGCCATCGTCCAGGCCCGCAAGCAAGGCATCGCCGCCGGCATGCTCCGCCCCATCACCCTCTGGCCCTTCCCAACCGCCCCCATCCAGTCCTGCCTCGACCGCGTCAAGGCCGTCCTGGTCGTCGAACTGAGCGCCGGCCAGATGGTCGAGGACGTCCGCCTGGCGGTCACCGGGAAGGTACCCGTCCACTTCTTCGGCCGGGTCGGCGGTGGCGTGCCGTCGATCGCGGATGTCCACGAGAAGATCCGCGAGGTCGCCACCAGCCTGTAAGGAGGTTCCCCTCAATGACCGAAACCGCTCTCTACACCAGGCCGCAAAGTCTGCTCGACATGGACATGTTCTACTGCCCCGGCTGCGGGCACGGCATCGTCCACAAACTCATCGCCGAACTGATCGACGAGTTCGACCTCCGTGGCAGGACGATCGCCGTCGCCCCCGTGGGCTGCTCGGTGACCGCCTACGACTACCTCGACGTCGATTTCTCCGAGTCCGCCCACGGCCGCGCCCCCGCCGTCGCCACCGGCATCAAGCGAGCACGCCCCGACTGCTTCGTCTTCGCCTACCAGGGCGACGGCGACCTCGCCTCGATCGGCATGGCCGAAATCATCCACGCCGCCAACCGCGGCGAGAACTATACTACAATTTTTATTAACAATACGGTCTACGGCATGACGGGCGGCCAGATGGCCCCCACGACCCTCCCAGGCCAGAAGGCCTCGACCTGCCCCGAAGGTCGCGACCCCGTCACCACGGGCTACCCCATCCGCATCTGCGAGATGCTGAACACCCTCCAGGCCCCCGCGATGATCGCCCGCACGATGGTCGACAGCCCCGCCAACGTCCGCAAGACCAAGCAGTTGCTCAAGAAAGCCTTCCAGTGCCAACTGCAGGGCAAGGGCTTCAGCCTCGTCGAGATCCTCTCGCCCTGCCCGGTCTACATGCGCATGGAACCCAAGGCGGCCATGGAACACGTCCGCAAAAACGTCAGCGCCTACTTCCCGGTAAAGGTCTTCCGGGAGCTGGCGACGGAGTAGAACAATGCGAAACTACGAAATGATCTTCTCCGGTTCGGGCGGCCAGGGCCTGATGTTCATCGGCAAGATGCTGGCCAAGCTCGCCATCGAGGAATACCCCCACGTCACCTTCCTGCCGACCTACGGCGCGGAGGTCCGCAGCGGCACTAGCTACTGCAACGTGAAACTCTCCGACGAGCCGATCGCCACCCCCGTCGTCGATTACCCCGACGTGATGGTCCTGATGAACCAGCCCAGCGTCGACCGCTTCCTGCCCCGCCTGCGCCTCGGCAAGATCGCCTTCGTGAACTCCTCGCTCGCCGCCGCCACCTGCACCGGCGTCATCGAGATCCCCGCCAACCGGATCGCCCTCGAACTCGGCGACGTCCAGGCCGCCAACGTCGTCATGTTCGGCGCCATGCTCGGCCGCGAACGCCTCGTCGATCTCACCAAGGCCCTCGAAGCCGTCAAGGCCTCCAGCGCCCGCAAGGGCGACAAGGCCGTCCTGCTCAACCAGCAGGCCTTCGACAAGGGCTGGGAACTCGGCTCCGCCGCCCGCTGCCCATTCGCCAAAACCACCTGACAGCCGCCAGGCCCAACACGCTCACAGTTCGGGCCTCAAGCCCGCGCCGTTGTTGTAGCCGTGGCGGTCGTGGCCGTAGTCGTTCTTGTCGTGGCCGTGTTCTGGTTGTTACTCGCCACTGCCCACTGCCGGCGTGGTCGTCATCCCGAATCCTCTCTCCACTCGCTTGCCCTGCCTCCCCCGGCTACAATACACCTCTGGTAACCTGAACCGCTGCGACCGTAAACGCCCAAGGTAACTATATATATGACCAATCCGACAATCTCGGCACAGCCCCCCTTCGCACGGGCAAATCACCGTGAACACGCAACCCTGCCGCCCTGGCTAACCGCGGCCGTCCTGTTCCTGGTCGCCACCGCCACCATGGTGGCGGTCTTCGGAGGCCCCGCCCTCGGTGACCACGAAGCTATCGTCGCCCAATGCGCCCGCAACATGCGAACCTCAGGCGACTGGGTCTCTCCCCAGATCTTCGACACCCCCTTCTTCCGCAAGCCGCCGCTGCCCTACTGGCTGATCGCCGCCGCCTCCTACGTCCTACCCAACGACCCCGGCACAGGCCTGCCCGTCACGACCTTCGCCGCTCGACTGCCCAGTGGCCTGGCGGCCTTCGCAACCGTCCTGCTGCTCTGGCGCCTGAGCGCCTCCATGTTCAACAAGCGAATCGGCCTGGTCACCGCGACCATCTCCGGCTCGAGCCTCGTGTTCCTGCTCTACGCCCCCAACGCCACCGCCGAGATCCTCCTGACCCTGTGCTGCACGTGGGCTTACCTGCACTTCTGGCACGCCGCCACGGCCCGCACCGCCCTGCCCCGCTTCCTCCACGCGATGCTGTTTTACGTCGCCATGGGCTTCGGCATGCTCGCCAAGGGTCCGGCCCCCATCGCCCTGGTCGCCATGCCGCTGTTCGTCTGGTGGTACACCGAGCACCCCTTGCGCATCCTCGCCCGTAGCGGCCTCGCCGCCTGGCGACAAGTGCTCGTCTGTTTCCTGCGAGGCCTCTGGCCCCGCACGCTCCACGCCTTCACCCGCCTCTGGCTGCTGCCAGGCCTGCTCGTCTTCGCCGCCATCTTCGTACCATGGATGCTGGCCATTGCCCAGCGCTATCCGCACGCCTGGAACCTCTGGAACTGGCAGTACGTCCAGCGGGCCGAAGGCAACTACGAGGACACCCGCGACCGCGGCTTCTTCTACTACGTCCCCCTCGCGATCGGCCTGACCCTTCCCTGGGCCTTCCTGCTTATCGAAGGCCTCCTCGCCCCCTGGCTCAAACGCTACGCCCGCTGGCACCGCCCCCTGCTCTATTCCGGCCTCTGGGCGGTCCTCGCCGTCACCGTGATGTCCCTGATGAAGTTCAAGAAGCCTTACTACATCGTCCCCGCCATCCCCGGCCTGCTCCTGCTCATCGGCGTCGTAGCCGATCGCGCCTTCAGTTGGGCGCACGGCCCGAACCCCGTCTCCTGGACCCTGCGCGTCGGCCCCTGGAGTCGCACAATCCTCGTCCGCAACCCTCGTCGATTCGCCTGGATCGTCTGGACCATTCTCGCCATCGGCGCGGTTCCGGCATTGCTCGCGGGCACCCTCTGGTTGCAGCGGAACATGCCGACTGCCTCGACCCGACTGGCCCCCATCGCAGGCGGCACCGTCCTGCTGCTGCTGCTGGCGGGCATCCTCTACATACGAGGCCGTAACTGGCAGTCGTTAGGCCTCGCGGCTGTCACGACAGTCATGGCATTCCCGCTCGTCTGGTACTCCGCCACTGCTGCCCTCGATGCCATGGACGATGTCGCCAAGGTCGCCGCCCTGGCGAACAACCTCAATGCCGCAGGCGTCCCGCCCCAGGCGAACCTCTACTGGGTGGACCGCCGCCCCGATGCCCGCCTGACCTTCTACTTCAACCGCCCCAGCACGTACCTGCTGACGCCCGAAGAAATCGTCACCCAGATGGTTGACCGCACCGGCAAGGCCAGCCAGCTCCAGGCCCTCGTCCTCAAGCGGGCGCTCCAGCGACTCCGCGACCCCGAGTCGATCTACCTGATCCTGCAGCAGCGACATTATAATCTAGTGAAAGATTCGCTGCCCCGGACCATCCGCACCGTCGCCATCGCCCCCGATGCCGACCGCCCGGACAAGGCCTGGGTCGTCGTGACCAACGCGCCCGCTGCATCGGGCCCGGCCTGATGCCGTGCGCCCCTGGAACGCCGTCGTTTGGCCGGCTCGCCTGCTGGCCGCGTGTTGTTGCTTGTGGATAAACAGATGCCCAACCAGCCCACACCGTCCGTCTCGGTGATCTCGCCCACCTTCCGCGAAGCGGGCAACCTCCCCGAACTGATCCGCCGCCTCGACCAGGTCCGCGCTGGCCTCGCGGTCCCCTTCGAACTCCTGATCATCGACGACAACAGCACTGACGGCACCGAGCAGATCATCCGTAACCTCAACCGCGACTGGGTCCACCTCGTCGTCCGCAAGAACGTCCGCGGCCTCAGTTCCGCCGTGCTCGAAGGCCTCCGCCAAGCCCGCCACGACGTCGCCGTCGTAATCGATGCCGACCTCAGCCACCCGCCCGAAACCATCCCCGCCCTCGTCCGCGCGATCGCCGACGGCGCCGACTTCGCCCTCGGCTCGCGCTACGTCCCGGGCGGGGATGGTTTCGGGCGGGTGGCTGAGGTCGGCATCGATTACGACGGCGACGTCGTGGCGGGCTTGGCGGAGGCCTTCGAGCACGGCGGAACTGAGGCCGCGGACGTTCTTGCGG
>JANYLN010000054.1 GCA_025357795.1 Planctomycetota bacterium | reverse complement strand
TGGGGACATTGCTGATTTCAGTGGCGATAGGCTGAGTGGAGCGGTCGAGTGATCGAAGGTAGTGGCGTAGGAACAGACAGATGAGGCGCTTGGGGATCTACATTCTGGTTGCGGTGGCGCTGACCAACATGGCGTTGGCGCACAAAGCCCCGGCCTACGATGCCAAGGGCAACATGGTCCGCGACGACCGGGGGTACGGGTACGCCTACGACTTCGAGAACCGGCTGACCAAGGTCTACACCGACACCAACGCCAACGGCCAGTGGGACAGTGGCGAGCCGGTACACGCGGAGTACGCGGTGGATGCCCTGGGCCACCGGGCGGGCGTCACGATCGGCGGTACGCAGACGCGGCGGATCTACGACCGGGACGACCTGGTCGCGGAGTTTGTGTCCAGCGAGACCCCGGCGCGGATTTTCGTCAACGGCACGGCCTTCCCCGATGAGAAGGTCCTGATGCGGGACGTCGCTGGCACGGAGCACTACTTCCTGCTCGACCAGCTCGGTTCGGTGGTGGGGCTGGCCAACGAGCAGGGCGGGATCGTGACCAGCTACGCCTACGACGGCTACGGGATGCCGGTGGCGGGCGGGCGCGAGGGCGACGCCGATGCCGACAGTGACGTGGACCTGCGGGACTACCTGACGTTCCAGACGCAGTTCGGATCGAGCGGGACGGGGGCGGCCATCTTTTCGAAGGCGTTGATGCCGGCTTCGGGGGAGGCGGCGTGGGCGGCCTTGCCGACGACGGCGGCCAGGAACCAGATCACGCCGTTGTGGCCTATACCGACGTTGCGGCCGGCGGCGCCCTCGCAGACGATGGCATAGTCGGCGTGGAGGTAGCCGCGACGGGCGAGGTAGCCTGCGCCGAGGGCGCCGCCGGTCTCCTCATCGGGGGTAAGGGAGAGTTCGACGTTCATCTGGGGGGGTGATCTTGAGGTCCTTGAGGGTCTGGATCGCCAGGCAGACGGCGGCGATGGCACCTTTCATGTCGCTGGTACCGCGGCCGAAGATCCAGCCTGTTTGCACCTTGGGCTCGAAGGGGCCGAAGCGCCATTGGCCGGCGGCGGGGACGACGTCGTAGTGGCAGTTGAAGTGGATCGTTCTGGGGGCACCGACGTCAAGGCGGGCGATGAGGCTGGCGCGGGGGTAACCACGGGCATTGGGGACGAAGCGGTTGGCGTAGGCGGTGGGGACGGTGACGATTTGGGTGGTCATGCCGAGGGCGCGGAGCTTGGGCTCGACGGCGGAGACGAAGCGGAGATAGTTCTCGCCGGGGGGGTTGACCGTGGGGATGCGGACGAGGTCCTGCAGGAACCGAGCGATGTGCGTGCCTTGGCGATCGATATGGGATTCGGGTTTGGCCGTCGCTTTTGCCGCCATTTTTACCGCCATGAGCCAGGCGTCCTTGCAAAAATGCAGTACCCGGGTTTTGCCAGCCAATACGACACGGACCGAAACTCCATTGTCAGGCGCGGGCGGATCTTTGCAAGGCGGGCGGGCGGGCCGTAGGATCTGGCATTGAGACTATCGAGGTTGGTGCGGCAGACGGAGACAGAGCGCATGGCAAGACAGAAGGTCGTGCTGATCACGGGGGCGTCGTCAGGGTTTGGGCGGGAGGCGGCGGTCCGGCTGGCGGGGCGGGGACACCGGGTTTTCGGCACGAGCCGGCAGGCGCGGGTGGATGAGGGGGGCGTGCGGATGGTGGCCCTGGACGTGCGCGACGATGCGTCGGTGCGGATAGCGGTCGAGGCGGTGCTGGCGGAGGCGGGGCGGATCGACGTACTGGTCAACAACGCGGGGTACGTGCTGGGGGGGCTGGCGGAAGAGGTGACGATCGAGGAGGTTCGCCAGCAGTTTGAGACGAACTTTTTCGGGCTGGTGCGGATGACCAAGGCGGTGCTGCCGGGGATGCGGCGGCAGCGGAGCGGGACGATCGTCAACGTCGGGTCGCTGGCGGGCCTGATGGGGGTGCCGGGCGAGAGTTACTACAGCGCGACGAAGTTTGCGATCGAGGGTTACAGCGAGGCGCTGCGGTACGAGGTCGAGCCGTTCGGGGTTCGGGTGAGCCTCGTGGAGCCCAGTTACTTCAAGACGGGGATCGACACGGGGAAGGTCGAGGGCAGCGAGCGCATCGGCGATTATGATGGGATGCGGGAGCGGATCGCGAGGGTGTTTGAAGCGGGGCTTCGGCAGGGGGGGGACCCGCGGGAGGTCGGGGAGTTGCTCGTGCGGATCGCGGAGTCGGACAGGCCGCGGCTGCGGTACCTGGTGGGGCGGGAGGCGCGATGGCTCGGGCCGCTGCGGCGGGTGCTGCCGGATGCGGTCCTGGCGTGGGGGACGCGGCGGTATTTCAAGATTCCGCGAGTTATTGGCAAACCGGGAAGAACCTGAGGGGAGCCACGGATGCCAGGCAACAGACGGTCCTGCTGATCGATGTGGCGGCGGGGGCATCCCGCGAAACCCTATGGCAAGTGAGACAACGATGCCGATCGAAACCGAGTGCAAGATCCCCGTGGACGATTTCGCCGCGATCGAGGCGAGGCTGCAGGGCCTTGGGGCGGAGCCGCACGGGGAGTTCGTCCAGGACGACGTGTTCTTCGACACGCAGGACCATCGGCTGCTGCAGGCGGACCAGGGGCTGCGGCTGCGGAGCCTCTGGCGGCACGGGGGAACGGAGGGTGCCCACGAGTATGTACTGACGTACAAGGGGGCGCGGCAGCCTGGCCAGCTCAAGCGGCGGGAGGAGATCGAGGTGGTCGTGGCGGGGTTGGAGGCGATGGTCGAGATGATGGCGCGGCTGGGGTTTGCGGTCATGCTGCAGCTGCAGAAGCGGCGGAGGCATTACCGGCTGCAGGACTGCTGGGTGGAGCTGGACACGGTGCCGTTGCTGGGGCGGTTCGTGGAGATCGAAGGGCCTGGTCAGGAGGAGATCGGGCGGGTGGCGGGGGAACTGGGCCTGGACTTGTCGCGGAG
>JANYLN010000035.1 GCA_025357795.1 Planctomycetota bacterium | reverse complement strand
AGAGGAATGACCGCGGCCCGAGGGCGGACCTTCATGATCAGCCTAGGGCGCATCGTCCTCAAACAAATCCCGGTCATGTGCCAAGTCCGCCTCCATCGCAGGCTGCTGCTGGCAGTACGCGTCCCACTCCTCTATGGTCATCACGACCTCGCGGGCCTGGCTGCCCTTGTAGCCGCCGACGATGCCTACCTCGGCCATCTGGTCGATCAGCCTTGCCGCTCGGCCATAGCCGATCGTGAGCTTCCGCTGCAGCAGACTCACACTGCCGCGCCCGGCCTCGATGATGATCCGAGCCGCCTGGTCGAACAGGAGATCCCGCGGACCCGTGCCGCCACCCCCCTCTTCCTCGTCGACGCCCTTCTTGCGGAGGTTGATGAGTTCCTGGTGGAACTCCTGCGGGGCCTGCCCCTTCAGGTAGTCGACGATTTTGTGCATCTCGAAATCGTCGATGAAACAGCCCTGCGAGCGGACCAGTTTCGACGAACCCGGCGGCAGGAATAGCATGTCCCCCTGGCCCATCAGCACCTCCGCCCCGTTCTGGTCGAGCACGATGCGCGAGTCCATTCGACTGGCGACGCGGAAGGCGATCCGGCAAGGCAGGTTGCTCTTGATCAGGCCCGTCACGACGTTCGCCTGAGGCCGCTGCGTCGCCACGATGATATGGATACCCACGGCCCGGCTTTTCTGCGCCAGACGCGACAGGTAGAACTCCACTTCCTTTCCCGCCATCATCATCAGGTCCGCCATCTCGTCGATGATGATCACGATGTAGGGCATGTGCAGTGGGATCTTCGCCTTTTCCTCGTCCGTGGTCGCCCGGAACTTCTCGTACAACTCTTCCTTTGTCAGGCGGTTGTAGGACGTCAAATGCCGCACGCCCGCCTCGGCCAGCATCTCGTAACGCTCGTCCATCTTCGTGGCCGCCCAATCCAGCACGAGGGACGCCTGCTGCATGTCCGTGATGATCGGGCTCATCAGGTGGGGCACCTCCCCGAAGGTCGCCATTTCGACCATCTTCGGGTCGACCAGGATCATCTTCAGGTGGTCCGGCCGCTGCGTCATCAAGAACGACATGATGATCGAGTTGATGCAGACGCTCTTGCCCGAACCCGTCGTGCCCGCAATCAGAAGGTGCGGCATCGCCGCCAGGTCCGCCACGAGCGCATCGCCCGAGGCGTCTTTGCCCAGGTACAGGGGCAGAGCCATCTTGCCGACCTTGTCCTGGGCCGACTCGATCAGTTCCTTGAGCCGCACGCGGCTCTTGTTCATGTTGGGCGCTTCCACGCCGACCGTGTTCTTGCCCGGAATCGGTGCCACCACGCGGACCGCCGGGGCCCGCAGCACTCGTGCAATGTCGTTGCTCAAACTCGTAATCGCGCTGACCTTCACGCCAGCCGCCAGGTCCAGCTCGTAGATCGTGATGACCGGCCCCGTGTCGATATGAACCACGCGGGCGTCGACCCGGAAGTCCTGCAGCGTCTGCTCGAGGATGCGGGCCTTCTCCTGCACGATCTTCTCGTGCTTGGACATGTCGATCGGCTCGCCCTCGGGCAGGAGCGAAAGCGGCGGCAGGTCGTAGTTGCTCAGGTCGCTGGGCCAGCTCGCTGGGGCCTTCCGCTTGACCGGGAACATCTTGGGAGCAGGCTTCCCGTTGGGCTTGGCCTGCTGTGGTGCCAGGGCCTCATCCTGCTCGTCGAGGACGGATGCGGTATCCACCAGTCCCCCCGGCGCCTCGTCAGCACCGCTGATCGACTCCGCGCGCGCGGTGCCGATCGAGAGGCGTGGCGTCCCCTTCTCGGCCGCCGGTTCGTCCTGCACGGCAACACTGCTGTTGATCGTGGGCGGCTGCTTCCGGCGAGGCCACGAAGGCAGACGAATCTTGAACCGCTGCAGCCAGCTGGGCGTGGGCACGATCTCGTACTTCTCGCGGAACTCCCGGATCCGGTCCTGCCCCTTCTTCAGATGCGCCGGCACAGGCCAGTGCGCCCGCCGAACCGCCTGGAGGCTCCGCATGACCAGCTCGTCCGCCGCCAGCAGCAGCCCCACCACAACGCTGGTCACCAGCAGCAGCAGTACCATCGGATTACTGAGGTAATGGTGCATCAGGTCCGACATGCTGACCCCGACCACCCCGCCGGGATTCAGCTGGGGCAAGGCAGCCAGCTTCGATCGGTCGGGTGTGAGAGCGACCGCCAGAGCCGTCACCACCAACACCGTGCCAATCGCCCGCAGCAGCGGATCGCTCGGCGGCTTGCCGACGATCTTCGCCGCCGTAAAACCGGACACCAGCAGTAGCAGAATATAACTAGCCTTACCCAGGTACAGGTGCAGTTGGTAGGCAAACCACGCCCCGGCCACCCCGGCCGCGTTGCTGGCCGGATCCGGCTCGGGCCAGAGCGACCCAGCCGGCCAGTCGTGCGGGTTGTAGGTCAGCAGCGAGATCCAGCAGAACGCCAGCGCCCCCAGCAGCAAGACGACACCGATCCACACCTTCTTTGAACGTGCGGCCTTCGCCATTCTCTCACCACCCGTAGGCATCCAAGCCGGACAAACAAGACAACGTCCGACCATATTCGCAAGTAACGCCCTCGCCTGCCGCTGCCGTCAGCCGGCCCGTGCCGATGACGGTCCTATAACCATCCGCTCCTGCGACAATGCGAGCAAACCATGTTCGATAGTTATCGGCAGACAAGTTGCATCTTGTACACGGGATCGGCGATGACGGTCATCATGGCCGTGAGATTTCAGGACCCAGGGGAAAAGATGGACAAGACGACAGGGAGACCAACAACAGCGGCGGCATGGCCTGATGCCCGCCCGGTCAGGCTTACTGCGGTTTGTAGAGGCCATGAGTAGTGATGTAGTCAGCCACCGCGTCCGGCACGAGGTAGCGAATCGACAATCCCTCGCCGCTCCGCCGCCGGATCTCGCTGGCACTGACGTCGATTCGCGGGGTTTGCAAAATCCCCGCCTTGAGCCGCTCGACCTGCTCCGGCGAGAACCGCGACCTCAGCTGGGCCAGGTCCGGCTCGTGCCCGGGCCGCGCGGCCGTCACGATCTGGCACGCATCGACCAACCGTTGCGCCTCATACCAGTGGGCCAGCTCCGGCAGGCTGTCCGCCCCAATCAGCCAGAACAACTCCGCCTGCGCCCCCAGCCGCCGACCAAATTCCTCAACCGTCAGGATCGTATAGCTCGGTCCGGCCCGGCCGATCTCAAAATCGCTGATCTCAAACAGCGGCTCGCCCTGCACCGCCAGCCGAAGCATCGCCAAGCGGTGCTCGGGAGCCGCCAGACTCTTGGCCGTCCGGTGGGGAGGCACCGACGCGGGAATCAGGTACAGCCGGTCCAGGCACAGCTGCTCGGCGACCGCTCGGGAGGCGATCAAGTGCCCCACGTGAATCGGGTTGAATGAGCCGCCAAACAGTCCGATACGCAATGCAGGAGAACCTCAAGCCAGTTGCCAATTGTCAGTTGCCGCTCAATAGGCCCCTCGCTGGCCAGGACCCATACTCCGAACCGCGGCCTGAGCCAGACCTTCCAACGCGACGTTGCGCCCTGTCCCCTTGTCGCCCGACTACGGTTGACTCGCCGGCGCCGCCAGCGGCTTGACCGTCATCTGGCAGCGGGTCACCCGGATCTCCGCCTGGGCCTTGCCTTCCTGGCTCGACTGGGCATCCGCCTTGCCCTGCAGAACAATCCGCCAACGCGCCAACGGCGAGACGGTCGCCGCGAACTGCAACCGCTGCTGATCCGACCGCTTGACGTTGTCCTCGTAGCCGCTCAGGCTCGCCAGCGGGTGCTGAAACAGCAGTTTGCCGCTATCCTGGTCGCGGGCCTCGACCACAAAGGCGATCTTGCCGCTGGTAGCCACGCCGCCCGACGGCGCGGTCGTCTGGATCGCGTACTCGTACTCGATGTCGCACGTCACCGCCACCGGCAACGGTCCATTCGCGTCATTGTGCAGGGCGGCCCCGAGGACGAACGAGGCCGACGCTGACCCGCCCGAGGTCGACGAGGCCGTCGCAAAAGCCGTGCCGTCAGGCCTGGCGTCGGCCGAACTACCCGCGGTGCCGTTCTGCCCGGGACTCTGCTGGCTGTTCTTGTCGTGGATGGTAAACCCGGCCGTACCCGGGAACGTCACCGCCGGACCATCCGCCTGCGCGCGGATAGGCTGGTAGCTCTCCGGGCTCACCGCCACCTGTCCCGCCCCAAAACCGCCTCCGCAGCCGGCGAGTGTCAAGATCGATGCCAATACTGCCATCAGGATTTTTTTCATCTTTGACATCCTCGAACCATGTGCAGTAGAAGATCCCTATCTGGAGCAGGCAGTCTAGCGGAAAACCCGGCGCCCACAATACGGCTGGCATGCGTTCCAAGGCGCAGGTCACCCGACCGACGTTCCCTGGCCTGCCGTTCAGGGCGTAGCCGCTGCCAAGGCGGACCTCCTTCTGTGAAACCTTATATATATACCGTAGGTGCACATATAACATGTTGACGGGATGGTCCGCCCCTACGACATGCCATGCCAGGAATGTCTCCTTGGCTTGGCCACCCACGTGCCTTGGCTGCGTGTCTGGCTCTGCTCTTGTGTCCCTTTTGTATCCCGCGTTGATGACCTTATGTAAGTGGCGCCCTCTGGCTGGATTCCTGCCACCGTTCGTGCCGATCGGCCGGTTGGCCTCCCTCTTGCCCGTGATCGGCTCCTGGGTAGCGCCCACGGCACGCGCTTCGCGACGGGCCGTGGTCGTTCCACCCGCTCGTGCTGGTTCTGGTTGCCGGACCTCGTTCCATGTCGCGCAGGGCCCACGGCGCGCACGCATTCTTCCTTGGCGCGGGCCGTTCGGGGTTTCTGGTGACACATCCCGATCAGGGGGCCGCCTGGTGACAGTGGGCATTTCGAGCAATCGCTACCTGGCGGGCCGCGCGCTGTTCGAGGCCGGCTTGACGGACATCCGCTACATCGGCGTGCACGAGGGCGCCCCCAGCGCCTCGATCGTCTCACTCGTGCACAGCATCGACTTTCACACCGCCTGCCAGGATGTCGGGCTCAGCGATGCCCCGTCACGGATCCGGCTGGCGAACACCGTCGGAGAGATCGAGC
>JANYLN010000033.1 GCA_025357795.1 Planctomycetota bacterium | reverse complement strand
GATGGTGATCTTCGGGGCGTCGGGCGATCTGACGGCTCGCAAGCTGATGCCGGCGGTGTACAAGCTGGACACAGAGGGGCTCTTGACCGACAAGTTTCAGATCGTGGGCTTTAGCCGGAGCGACCTGGATACGGCCCGATTCCGCGAGGAGATGCGCCAGGCGCTGCGTGAGTTCGGCGACAAGAAGCTGCTGGATGAGGAGCGGATCAACAAATTCTGCGAGCGGCTGCACTATGTGCGGGGGGACTACGGCGATCCGGAGGCGTTTCGCCGATTGCAGCAGTTCGTCGGCGGCCAGTGTTCGGGTGACAGCCGGCAGGTATTCTACATGGCGGTGCCGCCGAGCGTGTCGGAGGCGATCCTGGGGTGCATGAAACAGGTGGGCTTGGGGCAGGAGGGCTCGGACCGCATGTGGCCCAAGGTGGTCATGGAGAAGCCGTTCGGGCTGGATCTGGAAGGAGCTCGGCGGCTGAACCAACTGTTGGCGCAGGTGTTTGTCGAGCAGCAGATCTACCGGGTGGACCATTACCTCGCCAAGAGCACGGTGCAGAACCTGATGGTCTTCCGGTTCGGCAATGCGATCTGGGAGCCGCTGTGGAACAGCCACTACATCGACAACGTGCAGATCACCGCGGCGGAGCAGATCGGCGTGGAGGGGCGGGGCGGCTACTACGAGGAGTCGGGCATCGTGCGGGACATGGTGCAGAACCACGTGCTGCAGGTGCTTTCGCTGGTGGCGATGGAGCCGCCTGTGCCAAACGACTTCGAGAGCATTCATGATAAGAAGATCGAGATCTTCAAGTCGCTCGAGCCGCTACTGCCGGAGGACTTCGTGTTCGGGCAGTACGAGGGCTACCGCCAGGAGCGGAAGGTGGACAAGAATTCGGCCACGCCCACGTTTGCGGCGCTGCGGTGGTACATCAATAACTGGCGGTGGCGGGGCGTACCGTTCTATATCCGCTCGGGCAAGGCGCTGGCGCGGAAGGTGACGGAGGTGGCGATCACGTTCAAGAGGGTGCCGCTGTGCGTGCTCTCGGAGGAGGCGTGCCGGAACGTCAGCCCCAATATCCTGTTCATGCGGATTCAGCCCGAGGAGGGCATCCGGTTGTGCTTTGTGGTCAAGACGCCGGAGCGGACGGAAGAGGTAGCGACCGCCAACCTGGACTTCAAGTACTCGCAGTTCGAGGAGACGATCCCGGACGCGTACGAGCGGATCATCCTGGACTCGCTATGCGATAATTGCGTGTGCGGTCGACAGAATCGGCTGTGGCGGGACGATGCGATCGAGGCGGCGTGGAAGGCGGTGATGCCGTTGCTGAATACGCCCAAGGAGGAGTTGGCGGGGCAGTTCCCGAACTACAAGCCGGGCACGTGGGGGCCGAAGGAGGCGGAGGAGTTGTTGCGGCGGGACGGCAGGAAGTGGATTGTGTCGGAGTGAGAACGGCCGGGGTCCGGGGAACAACGGCCAGGACGATTCGGCTGAGGGGGACGTGACATGATGCGGGTGTTCGACGAAGCGGGGCAGTTAAGCGATGCGGCGACGGCGTTCATCGCGTCGTGTGCTGAGCAGGCGGTCAAGGAGCGAGGGGAGTTCCATTGGCTGCTATGCGGAGGCAGCACGCCGCGGAGGATCTACCGGCTGCTGGCGGGCAACCCCTATGGGGGGAGGACGTTCTGGTGGCGGACCCACTTCTACTGGGGCGATGAGCGGTGCGTGCCGCCTACCGACCCGCGGAGCAATTACTACCTTGCTCGGGAAAGCCTGCTGGACCTGATCGGCACGCCTGACTCGCAGATTCACCGGATGCCGGCGGATGTGCCGGACAAGGAGGCCGCGGGGGCGGTGTGCGAGGCGATTTTGCCAGCGAAGGCGGATCTGGTTCTGCTGGGGATGGGGGAGGAGGGGCATACGGCGTCGATATTCCCGCATTCGCCTGTGATTGACGAGACGCGGCGGCAGGTCATGCATGTCGTTGCACCAGAGTATGCGGTCCCACGAGATCGGCTGACGGTGACGCCGCCCGTGCTGAGGGCGGCGCGCCAGGTGCTCGTGCTGGCAGAAGGGGAGAAGAAGGCGGAGGCCCTGGAGAAGGTGTTCCGGCCCGGCGGGGACGTGCACGAGACACCGGCGAGGCTGGTGCGTGATGCGGTGTGGTTCGTGGATCGTGCGGCGGCGAGGCTGGTGCTGAAGATGAACCTGGGGGGGATGGTGCAGGTGCATACGGAGTAGGAGTTATCGCGTTTTCAGATTCTCTCTAGCGGGAGCTACAGCATGGTCCTGCAACGGCGCAGGACCATGGCACCTGGCTTCGCTGAACAACGCTACACCGTGGCAAGCCCGGCCTTCAGTGGTCCAGACGGGACTCAACAACGACAAAGGAAACAACAACCGCACTTGGGGCGCCGGCCACCCTGAAAGTCCTGGGCTACGATCAATTGTCCCTACGGGGCAGTAGAGGCCAACGGCGTTCAGGAACGGCAACGGCTGACGTCCTGGGCTACTGCCAGCCATTATCGATCAGCAAGTGATGGCCGTCTTACGACTTCGCCTGCTCGGCGATGGCTTGGGTGCCATTGGCGTGGTTGCGATTGGAGGGGGTGTACTCCAGGACGTACATGGCGACTTCGGCGCGGAGGTTGGGCCACCAGTGGACGCGTTTGCCGTGGGCGACGAAGGCGCGGTCGAGGCAGTGCCAGTTGCGCTGCTTGCAGAACTCGTTCCAGTCGTCGATGGTCAGGACGTGGCGGTTGGGGGACTCGTACCAGGTGTAGGGCAGGCTGGGGGTGCGTGGGGCATGGCCCATGACGCTCAGCTGGATACGGGTCTGCCAGTGGGCGAAGTTGGGGAAGACCACGATCAGTTGCTTGCCGACGCGGAAGGCCTCGCGCAGGACGTGGATGGGCTTATTGAGTTCCTGGATGGTCAGGCTCATGACCACGAGGTCGAACGACTGGTCGGCGTAGTGGTCGAGGCCTTCCTCGACGTTGCCGTGGTGGACGGAGAGGCCCTGCTGGACGGCCCGGACGACGCAGTCCTCGGCGATCTCGATGCCGGTGCCGCGGATGCTGCGCTCACGGACCAGGCGGGCGAGCAGGTCGCCCGTGCCGCAGCCTATGTCGAGCACCTTGCCGCCTTGGGGGGCGTGCTGGACGATCCAGTTATCGATTTCCGCTCGATTGCCTCCGCGCGGGCGCATCGTCATACCTCGCGAATCTTGTAGGCCCGCTGCAGGAAGGACTTGACCAGGGGGTCCTGGGCTTCGTGCTCCAACAGGAACGAGTCGTGGCCGTAAATGCTCGACATCTCGCAGTACGTGGCGTCGCCGCCGCTACGGCGGATCGCCTGGGCGACATCCTTCATCTGGTGCGGCGGGTAGAGCCAGTCGGAGGAGAAGGCGATCAGCAGGAAGAGGGCCTGGCAGTTGCGGAAGGCCTCGGTCAGGGAGGGATGACCGTTGGCCAGGTCGAAGTAATCGAGGGCCTTGGTGATAAAGAGCAGGCTGTTGGCGTCGAAGCGTTCGACGAAGCTCTTGCCCTTGTAGCGGAGGTAGCTTGCGACCTCGAAGTCCAGGGAGAAGTCGTAGCCGTACTTCTCGCGGTTGCGGAGTTTGCGGCCGAACTTGCGTTCCATGCCCAGGTCGGAGAGGTAGGTGATGTGGCCTACCATGCGGGCGACGGCCAAGCCCATGCGGGGGCCTTCGGTGTCGTAGTAGTTGCCGGTGTTCCAGGCGGGGTCGGCCATGATCGCCTGGCGGGCGACCTCGTTGAAGGCGATCTGCTGGGGGCTGTGGCGGTGGGTGCTGGCCAGGACGATGGCGGACCGGACCCGGTCGGGGTAGGAGACGGCCCACTGGAGGGCCTGCATGCCGCCCATGCTGCCGCCTGCGATGCAGAGCAGTTTTTCGATGCTTAGGTAGTCCAGCAGGAGGGCCTGCAAGCGGACCATGTCGGCGATGGTGACGACGGGGAAGGTCGGGCCGTAGGGCTTGCCGGTCGTGGGGTCGAGGGAGCTGGGGCCGGTGGTGCCGTAGCAACTGCCCAGGACGTTCGAGCAGATCACGAAGTACTTGTCGGTGTCGAAGGACTTGCCCGGGCCGATCATGTCGTCCCACCAGCCAGGGTGCTTGCTGCCCTCGTGCCAGCCAGCGGCGTTGGCGCCGCCTGAGAGGGCATGGCAGACCATGATCGCGTTATCCTTATCGGGAGTCAGCGTACCATAGGTCTCATAGGCGACGGTGATCGGACCGAACGTGATGCCGCTATCGAGCGTGAGACCCTGCTCGCAGAGCACGACGCTTTTGGTCTGAACCAGTCCTAACCCTTCGTGTTCGGTGGTGGCCATATATCTTTACTTTTGCGACGTTTTGATCGCCTGGTCAAGGTCGGCGATTATATCCTTGACGTCCTCGATTCCTATCGAGAGCCGAACGAAATCTTCGGTCACGCCGGTTGCCGACAGTTCTTCGGGCGAGAGTTGCTGGTGGGTGGTCGAGGCGGGGTGGATAATCAGACTCTTTGCATCGCCAATATTGGCCAGGTGGCTGAAGAGTTTGACGGCGTTGATAAGCTTCTTGGCGGCCTGGATGCCGCCCTTGATGCCCAGGCCGATGATTGCGCCAAAGCCGCCGCAGAGGTACTTGCGGGCGTTCTGGTAGTCGGGGTGGCTCGCCAGGCCGGGGTAGTTGACCCAGGCGACGGCGGGGTTCTGTGCCAGCCAATGGGCGACGGCGAGGGCGTTTTCACAGTGTTTGGGCATGCGAAGGTGCAGCGTCTCGAGACCCTGGAGGAACTGGAAGGCGTTGAACGGCGAGAGGCAGGGGCCCAAGTCGCGGAGCAGTTGGACGCGGGCCCTGGTGATGTAGGCGGCGGGGCCGGCGGCTTGGGTGTAGCTCACGCCGTGGTAGCTGGGGTCGGGCTCGACGAGTTCGGGGAACTTGCCATTGGTCCAGTCGAACCGGCCGGAGTCGACGATGGCGCCGCCTATGCTAGTGCCGTGGCCGCCAATGAACTTCGTCAGCGAGTAGGCGACGATGTCGGCCCCGTGGTCGAAGGGGCGGAAGATCATGGGGGCGGAGGTATTGTCCACGAGCAGGGGGATGCCGTTTTTGTGGGCGATGTGGGCGATGGCGGCGAAGTCGGAGACGTTGTTTTTCGGGTTGCCGATGGCCTCGAGGTAGACGAGCCTGGTGTTCTTGTCGATGGCCCGGGCAAAGTTGGCGGGGTCGGACGAATCGACGAAGCGGACCTCGATGCCCATGCGGGCGAAGGTGTAGTGGAACAGGTTGTAGGTGCCGCCGTAGAGGTAGCTGGTCGAGACGATGTTCTGGCCGCAGCGGGCGATGTTGAGGCAGGCGATGGTGATGGCGGCCTGACCGGAGGCGACCGCGAGGGCGCCGACGCCGCCATCAAGGGCGGCGAGACGCTTTTCCAGCACGTCGGTGGTGGGGTTCATGATGCGGGTATAGATGTTGCCGGGTTCTGCCAGGGCGAAGAGGCTGGCGGCGTGCTCGGCGGAGTTGAAGACGTACGAGGTGGTCTGGTAGATGGGGACGGCCCGCGAATTTGTCGCGCTATCCGGCGAGTGGCCTGCGTGCAGGGCCTTGGTCCCGTATCCGAAGTTGGTGTTGTCAGCCATTGGTCTGCTCCTTAGCCAATCGCACTTGTCCCAGGTGAAGTAAATAGGCTACGCCAGTACGGCCGCCATTGCGATAGTCGTTGACTATCAAGCAATCGGGATATTGTACACGGCGCTTGTGAATTGTCAGCGGTCGAGCGGCAATTGTCGGGCGGATGGCTTGCCGGGGCTCGTTTGTGGGAACGCGGAAGCGGAGTTCAGTACAGTTTGGTGCCAGGGCGACTATTTGGCCTTGGGCTTGATCTCCAGCATGCGTTCGAGGGCGTTGCGGGCCTTGGCGGCGATGTCCTGGGGCACGTGGACTTCGGGGCTTTTGGTCTGGAGGGCGTGCCAGAGCTTTTCCGGGGTGTTGCGCTGCATGTGCGGGCAGAGATTGCAGGCGCAGCTGGGGCCGGGGGCGGCGATGTACTCGTTCCGGGGGGCGTCCTTGCGGAAGCGGTAGATCATGTTGGCTTCGGTGGCGATGATGTACTTTTCGCCCTGGGTCTGCTTGACCAGGCGCAGCATCCCGGCGGTGCCGCAGACGACGTCGGCGAGGTCGCGGATGTTCTTGGGGCACTCGGGGTGGGCGAGGACCTTGGCGGTCGGGTGCTGCTTTTTCAAGTCCAGCAGCATGCCGATGCTGAAGATCTCGTGGACGATGCAGGCGGCGTTCCAGAGGGTCATGTTCCGGCCGGTCTGCTCGTTCAGCCAGGCGCCCAGGTGCATGTCGGGCACGAAGAGGATCGGCTGGTCGGCCGGGACGGACTGCACGACCTCGAGGGCGTTACCGCTGGTGCAGACGATGTCACAGAGGGCTTTGACGGCGGCGGTGCAGTTGACGTAGCAGATCGTGACCAGATCGTCGCGGCCCCGCTTGGCCTTGAGGTAGGCCTGGTACTTTTCGAGGTCATTGGCGTTGCAGCCTTCGGCGAGGGAGCAGCCTGCCTTGGGGTCGGGGACGAAGACGCGGGCTGAGGGGCAGAGGATCTTGGCGGTCTCGGCCATGAAGTGGACGCCGCACAGGCAGATGTTGCGGGCCTGCTTCTGCTTGGCATAGCGGGCCAGTTCGAGGGAGTCGCCGACGAAGTGCGCGGCCTCCTGGAGTTCGCCCTCCTGGTAGCTGTGGGCGAGGATCAGGATGTCGTGCGCGTCGGCGTAGGCCCGCATCGCTTCGGGCGAGGGGGCGGGCTCGAGGTCGAGCTGATCGACGTCTACCGGTTTGTCACATGGCTTGAGCATCTGCGCCTCCAGCGAAAGCCCTACTATATCAAATTACTGGCCGGAAAGGGTGGCCCGTCAAGCCCGAATCTGACTTCCGCCATCCCTTGTCTGACGTATCGGCAACGCAACGATTTAGGGATCATACTGTTCCGGAATGATAGATCAACCCGGCGACGGGTGGGGCGACGGTGGCAAGTGGGCCGTATGTATTGATTGCGTGACGATCTTGCTATGGGGAGGCGACAGCAATGGCGGAGGTATTCTCAGCGACCCTCGAAAAGATCCCGGCCTTCGACGAGGGCGCGGATTTTGCGATCGGCGATGCTGCGTTTGAGCATCCAGAAGCCGCAGTCGGGGTTGACGCAGGCGATCCGGTCGGGGCCTAGGACGTTGGCGGCTTCCTCGATCCTGGCGGCGATCTGGTCGGGCGTCTCGACGATGTTGCTCTTGATGTCGATCACGCCCAGGCCGAAGCGGACCTTGGGGTCGATCTGGGCCAGGTGCGTGAGTTCCCAGTTGCCGCGATGGGCGAGTTCCAGCAGCACGTGGTGGGCGTGCAGGCCGGAGAGGAAGCGAATAAGTTTGCTCCAGTCGCCCTTTTGGATCGTCTGGCCGCCGTAGTTGCCGAAGCACAGGTGCACGGCGGGGGTGGTCTTCACGGCGTCGAGTACGATGTTGATGCAGTCGAGGGCCCAGTCGGCCTCGTCGGGATGGCCTGGGATGTTGGCCTCGTCGATCTGGACGACGTCGGCGGCGATCTCGGTGACCTGGTCGGCGAGGATGCCGGCGATTGCATGGCAGAGGCCCTGGCGGTTGGGGTAGTAGAGGTCCAGGAGGGTCTTGCAGAGCATGTGCGGGCCGGTGACGGTGAACTTCATGGTGGATTTCGTCAGCAGGCGGGCGCGGCCGTAGTCAGCCGGGAGGTTGAGCGTGCCCTCGTCGATCTCGCCTGTGACGACGCCGCTGGGTTTGGCGCGGAAGGCCATCTGCGGATCGCTGCGGAACTGGGCGAGGTCGTTCCGGGTGATCCGGGTACGGACGTTGCCCAGGGGCTGGACGAAGTAGTCGATCATGCCGTTGGTGTCGGGGTGGTTGACGTCGAAGCGGTAGAGTTCGCCATCGGCGACGACATCGATGCCGGCGTCTTCCTGGATCTTGAAGACGACCGCTGTGGCGTCGATGAGTGCCTGCTGGGAGGGCAGGGCGGCGAGCCAGTCCGGCACGGGGTAACTGCCGACGACGGTCGTTTTGATCTGCGGGGCCATGCGTAATTCCTGGTTATCGTCAGTTGCCTCAAATGCGGAAGTATTCGGGTTCGTTGCCGGGCTGCCACTTGATTTCGCGTCAGTCAGTCGGGGCGGGCCGCGTGGCGGTGCCGGCGGGTCGGCTGGCCGGCTGCGTGGTCGAGACGGCGGCGGGTTGGGTTGCCGACGAGCCGGTCAGGACGGATTCAACGGCGCCGCGGAGTTCGCGTTCGGGGGTGACGCCGGTGTAGAGCTTCACGACCTGGCCCTTCTGATCGATGATGACGGTGTGGGGGATGGCGCTGACGTGGTAGAGGGGGCTGACCTTGTCTTCCTCGTCGAGCAGGATGCGGAAGGTCATCTTGTTCTTTTCCACGAAGTCCAGCACGGTCTGGGAGTCCTCGCCCAGGTCGATGCCGAGCACGACCAGGCCCTTACTCGCCAGGTCGTCGTGCAGTTTCTGGATGTGCGGCAGCGAGGCGCGGCAAGGGCCGCACCAAGTTGCCCAGAAGTCCAAGAGCACGACTTTGCCTCGCAGGCTGCCGAGGGTGACCTTTTGGCCCGCCAGGTCGGGCAGTGTGAAGTCGGGGGCGGCGTAGGGCAGGCGGGACTGGGCCTGCTCGTGGCGCTCGGACTGCTCCTCATCGTTGACGGGGGCGTTGCCGCCTGTGGTGGTGAACAGAGCGGCGACGGTCTCGACCTGCTCGGCGTTGGCCGGGGGCTTGAAGCCGAACGTCTCGGCGGGGACGGGCGCGCCGAGGCGGACCTGGCCGGCGTTGAACTGCCAGGTGGCCTGATTGATCTGGGTCGTGTCGCGCTGCTGGTCGAGCCGGGTGATGCGGTTGCGCATCGCGCCGGTCATGTCGATGTTCAGCCGGAGTAGCATGTGCGTCTGGGCGTCGAAGAACATGTCGATCAGGATGCGATTGGCGACGCTGGCGGTCTGGTCGGTTGCGCCGAACCAGACATCGGCGGGGCTGACGAGGGTGACGTGGTCGACGAGGTGGCCTGCGAGTTGCTCCTGGCCCCGGTGGGCGGATTCAAAGGCCGTGGCTGTCGCCAGCAGGCTCTGGTCGGGGTTGGTCAGGATCGAGAGGATCGGCAGGTTCCGTATGATCGACTGGGGCGTGGGGGTGGCCCCGGCCGGGGGCTGCTGCTCGAGCGGCTGCTGGTAGTACTTGCCGCGGGAGGGGGAGTAGATCCAGAGGGTCTGGCCATCGGAGTAGAGGCTCATGGCCTCGTAGTTGCTGATGAACTTGCCGGGGGGCGTGAAGGTGGTCGAGGCGGGCGAGGTGTTGTCAGCGGTCCGGCCTGCGATGACCATCGTTGTGACGACCGTGCCGAGGTCCTGGTAGCTCCTGGCGGCCTTGTAGGCGTGGCGGGCCTGGGTCAGCACCTGCTGGACCTTGGGATCCAGCGGGCGGAGTTGGGCAGGCGCCTGGGGAGGGGACGTGGTCTGCGTCGCGGGGGGCGCCTGGGGTGTGCCGGCCGGGAGGACCACGGGCGAGGGGGTTCCCTGTGCCAGGCAGAGCGGGGCGGTCGCCAGCATCAGCACAACGAGTCCGAATCGCGTCATCGCCGAGTACATAGTATTCTCCAGCAGGAGGTCGTGTTCGCCTGTGTCATCGTAATCCGCGCCGGGGGTACGAAATGCCCGCGGCCCGGGCTGTATGCCCAGCCGACTGCCAGCGCTGAATGCCTGGAGAATCATATCCGCATGGTTCGACACTCCGCAAGCGTCGCCTATACTGTGGCGTTATTGGCGGGCGGTACCCAAGTCGAACGGTCGCACGGCCGTACCGCCGGACGGGCCCGGCCGGTGTGGGCTGGCCGGGCAAGATCGACGCGACAGCGGGAGGCGTTGCATGAGCCGCTTTGCCTGGGTGAGGGATATCGAGTGCATTCTGTTCGACTGGGGCGGCACGCTCTGCCGCAGCGAGCGGGAGCGGGATGCGATGATCCGGGGCATCGGGGAGATTGCGGCACTGCTGGGGGTTGACGACGCGGATACGCGAACGTCCATCAGCGCTTCACTGGGCAATGCCATGCAGCAGGCGTATCTGGCGGCGGACGCCGATCCGGAGCACCGCGAGATTGACGCGGCGCAGGTCCTGCAGGCGTGGGGCGAGCAGATGGGGCTGGCTCGCCGCAAGCAGTGGGACGTGGCGCGCCTGGTGGAGAAATTCTGGAAGCACTGGCAGGGGTGTATCGAGCCGTTGGCCAAGCCGGTCCCCGTGCTGGCCGAGCTTCGCCGGCGGGGCTACCGGCTGGGGCTGTTGAGCAACGTCGCCGCGCCGTCGGCCGTGTGCCGGGGAGAATTGCAGCGGCTGGGGCTGCTGGAGTTTTTCGAGTGCTGCACGTTCAGCAGTGAACTTCGTCTTCGCAAGCCGCACCCGGCGGTGTTCAAGGCCGCCCTGGACGGTATGTGCGACGGGCAGGCCCTCGATCCGGGGCAGGTGGTCTACGTGGGGGATTCGCCCCGCTGGGACGTGGGCGGGGCCAAGGCGGCGGGGATGCGGGCTGTGCTGTTTCGCAGCCGGGCGACGGATTGGCCTGAAGAGGATTACGAGAGGTATCGGCCTGATGCGGTGATTGATCGGTTGGATGAGCTGCTGCTGCTGTTCTTGGCGAGGAAGGCAACGGCGGGGTAGGGGATAATCAGAGCGTTTTCAGATTTTCTCTAGCGGGAGCGACAGCATGGTCCTGCAACAGCGCAGGACCATGGCACCCAATTGCTGACGCTACACATAAACCGAATCCGATCCAGCCTGGCGGGATCGAAGGCTCTTAGCGGGCCTTGCCGTACTGCTGGCGGTGGCGCTGGCCGTAGATCAGCGCCTCTTCCAGGAACGCCTCGATGTTTTCGAAGGGCGTGCCGGAGACGATGCCGTTGCCGGCGGCGATGCACATGCCGCCTTCGGGGCGGTCGAAGGTGTCGATCAGAAAGCGGACCTCTTCACGGACGCCGGCGGGGTCCTTCTCCTGCAGGGTGTGCTGCACGTCGATGCCGGCCAGGAAGGTGATCTTGTCGCCGAAGGCGGCGACGGTGGCCTTTTCGTCCATCGTGTGTTTCTGCACCGGGTGAAAGACTGTCACGCCCGCGTCGATCAGGTCGGGCAGCAGCGGCGTGTTGTTGCCGCAGGAGTGCAGCCACCAGTGGACCTTGGCCGGCTTGAGCGTCGCGCCGATGCGGTCGTAGTAGGGCTTGATCTGTTCGTGGAAGATTTGCGGGCTCATCATCGACTGGGTCTGGTGGCCCAGGTCGTCGCTGGTCCAGAAGCCGTCGGGCTTGATCTCGCGGAAGGCCCGCTTGAGGTACGCGATGTACAGGTTGCACAGGGCGTCGTGCATCTTGTGCACCATCTCGGGGCTCTCGTAGTAGTCGATCATCAGGTTTTCCATGCCCCGCAGGCTCCACGGCCGCTCGAAGAACAGCCGCCACCACGCGAAGAGCAAGTAGCGTCCCTGGGCGTGAATCGCGGCGGCTTGCTGGGCCAGTTTGTCCATCCGCGGGTCTGTCTCGGGATCGGGCATCTTGGCGATGAACTCGTCGAGTTTGGCCCAGTCGTCGATGACGACGTTGGAGTCGTGGCCAGCGCCGGCCTTGACCTGCCAGGAGAGGTTCATCGCCTTGATCGGCAGCATGTCGATCCAGAGCGTGACGGGGTCATCGGGGAAGCGATCCAGCTCCTGCAGGCGCTCCCCGTACTGCTCGCGCAAACCCTCGCCCCACCACTTGGCATTTACCAGGGGGATGCGGCAGGGGCCCTTGCGCTCGACAGCCTTGATGACTTCTTCCTTCGGCAGCGGTTCCCAACCCTTCTTGGCCACGGTTTGTCCTCTTCAAAATAGCCGCGACGTATCCGCAATCCAATGCAGGTCGCACATGCTAACGACCGGTGGGGATGGCGTCCACGGATTCGGGGTCCTGCGCGATTCCTATTGTGCGAATTCCAGGCACCGTTTGCGATAGTGCAGGTAGTCCTCGTATTTCACTTCCTCGGGCACGCCGTGGTCGCAGGTCGGGATGTAGCCGCCGCGCCGGCGCATGGCGGGGATGATGGCGTCGACCATCCGGTCGATCGCGTCGGGGCCCTTGGCGAGGAGCCGCTTGTCGATCCCGCCGAAGAGGGCCAGGTCGGGGAACTCCCGGCCCGCCCGCACGACGTCGCAGCCGGCCGCCACCTCGAAGGGGCTCATGACGTCCATGCCGATCGATGCGTGGTAGAGCGGGATGACGGGGTCGGCGAAGCCGTCGGTGTCGATCTGGACGTACAGGTGCCGGTTGCGGTCGAGTTGGCGGCCCTTGAGGTTCTGGATGAGCTGCTGATAGCAGGGCAGCAGGAATTCCTGCATCATGGCAGGCGAGATGAGTGGACCGTGGTTGTAGCAGATGTCCTCGGCGAAGAAGATCTCGTCGATTGTGACGTGCTGCTGGTGGCGGGCGAGAACCACGTCGGCGAGGTTGAACCAGGTCTGCATGCACTTGTGGATGAGGCCAGGGTTGTCGTAGACCATGTAGAGCACACCCTCGGGGCCCATCAGGCTGCGGAGGTACATGTAGCCGCCGATCAGGCCCTGGGCGATCATGCGTCCTTGGGCGGCAAAGCCGCGGGCCTTGGCCATGCGGACGTCGAGATCGGCGTAGCGGGTTGGGGCGGCCGGGTCGAGTCGCCAGGCGACGTCCTGGTCCCAGGTGCGATCGTCCTTGACGGGGTGGTCGAGGTATTCGGGCATGAAGCCGCTGCGGCGGCCCTTGAAGCAAAGTACCTTCCGCCCGGCGACGTCCTGTACGACCTCGTGCTGGCCGCGGTCTTCGACGATCTTGACATCGAAGGCCGGGTGAAATGCCGCCTCGCACCAGCCGAGTTGGCCCAAGCCGTGGTTGCCCGGCGGGTCGAAGCCGAAGAGCTGTTCGCGGGGCACGTCCTGGGGCATGCCCTGCTGGGCCCAACGCTCGAGGCAGTAGTAGCCGAACTCTTTCTGGTAGAGGGGCGCACCGGGCACGCGGGCGTAGGCGTCACGGAGTTTGCGCGCCGCTGGCGTCATCTTGTCGCGCGGGGCCACGTGGTAAACGCCGTCGGCGCAACCGGCGGCCTGTGTTGTCACAACGCGATTCGTCATGTTCGGGCCTCGTATGTCGGCCGAAGGCGGTGCGGATAGACTCTCCGCATCACCTGCCAGCCGAACACACTAATACCCGACGACGTACCTGGCGGGCAAGCGCGACGAGAACGACGGGGCTGGTATTGACACGTCCGTGTCGTGGACAAGCAAGGAGAAGGGCGGCTGCCTGAGGACGCGAGGAACCAGCCAGCGCGGGTGGACCGTCCACTCGCCTGCATTCCTGACCGTCCCCAGGCATGCCGCCACAATGGCTACGTATCGCCCAGGTTCATTGACAGACCGTCTCCGCGGGACCGCCCTCAGGGCCGCCCTTTGTTATACAAATCCATAATGCTATTGTGGGTGTAGCCCGACTCCCGTCAGGCCGTCATCGGCTCGCCGAGCGTGGTTTTGCCGTTGTGCCGGCGGATATCCCGCTGGCGCCCTATTTGCTTGCGAACGCGAATAGCCAGACGGTCGGCCGCCTCGTCGACAGCCGTGCGTACATCGCCAGCAATTACGTCGGCAAAAACGAGCCCCGAGCGGGCAAGGTGGGCCTCGGCGTGACAGCGCATATCGGCGCCGCCTTTTGGACCGTTTACGTCATCCAGGCGAATCGTGACGTGCGAGATACGGTCCTGGATCCTACCGAGCGAGCGGTCGAGCCGCTGCTCGATGTAGTCCCGAAGGGTAGACTTGAGATTCACGTGTCCCGAACGGATGTCACAACGCATTTCCAATCTCCTTATACCGT
>JANYLN010000007.1 GCA_025357795.1 Planctomycetota bacterium | reverse complement strand
GTTTACCACCAACGAGGTCTTGCCGGCCCCTGTGCGTGCCGCGATCACATAGAGGCACTCGCTCCGCAGCGGCATGTACTTGTCGATGTCACTGAAGCCTGTAGTGACTGTCTCGAAACCGATGTCGTAGTCGAGATCGTCCAAGATCTCGGCAATGGTCCGGGCCGCAGCCCCAGGCGGCACGCCGCCAACGTTGCTGGTGGTCGCGTCGATACCCAACTCATTGGCAGCAGCCTTGGCGGCGGCCTTGACATCGCCCCCATGCTCCAACCGGCACAGCAGACTGAAGCTGCCGTGGCAATGCTCGCCGTACATCGGATCATTACTAGAGAAATGGAAGGTGTGGCGGTACAGGACCCTACCGTTCGGCCGGTAGACACAGACCGACGCGGACTTACCACCAGGGCGACGGTAGCGGTCACCACTGACTTTGACGTAGCGATTCCGTTCGAGGATGCTCCGTGGATCAACCTGATGATTGTACAGGTTCCAGACCTTGTCATCGATCTGTCGCTTGTAGCCCTCGTAGGGCGGAGCGGTCTTGGCCGCGTCCAAGTCCGGATCGTCCGATCCCGTGCCTGCCTGAGCGTCCTGGCGGGCCTTCTGTCTGCCGCTGGCATCCGTCGGCCCGTCCGTCCGATTGGCCTCAGGGGCGGCCCTGCCCTGATCGACGGTAACCAGCAATGGCAGCAGCCAAACGGGAGCATTGGCCAATGAGCATTCCCACGGTGCTCTGCCGGGCACCCAAGTGTACTCGCCAAGGGGGCCGGTTGACGGCGGGGCGATAACGGCCTCGCCGTCTGACAGGATCTCAATACCGCGATAGCCTGCCTGGTTGAGCTTCGTGTTGCTGCTCCTGACGATCTTGTCGGCGGGCATCTTGAAGTAGAAATGCCTGGCCCCTGAACCCGTCCGAACCGTCCAGGTGACGGGCATGGGTGCAAAGTTGGCTTCCATCTTGGCCAAGCTTTCCATGCCGTTTGGGTCGTCCTTCTCCTTGATGTGGGTGTGATTGTCAACATCCAGAGCGAAGAACCATCCCCCGGTCCGAATGCCAATGTTCCGACCGACGAAGTTCATCTCGCAGATCGTTTGCGGGTCGGTGGTGGCGTCGTTCTTGCCATGAGCACAGGCCGGGTGCTTGCCGGGGGTGCACTTCGCTTCGTCAGGTCGGCCGCAACTGCATTCAAAGGGTTGATCGTCGCCATTGGCATCCGGGTTCCAGCGGAAGGCATACACCGGGTAGACCGGCAACCTATAGGATGCCAGCACCAGGGCCTGGACTTCCGTAAGGTCGGTACCGGGCCGATACGATCCGCCCTTGCGACCCTGAACGGACTCGTCGGCTGGTCCGGTCTCGCCGGGGTCGGTACGATAGGCATCTGTCGCCCAAGCTGGGTCATACGGAGGCAACGTGGAGTTGCTCACCGGAGGAACCCGAGGAACGGGGGGCACGATTGGGGTCACTCTGTCCTGCATCATGTATCATCCCTCTGGAATAAAGGTGCCCAACGTGGGGCTGAGCCTGCTGCGGTTACCACTCCAGGGCCGCCGATATACCGAGTCGGCCCTGGAGTTGGTCAAACCGCCGTGTTACACTACATTTCGACATCGCCGAGGGGATCTGGATCGACAACCTTGTCCAGGGACGATTCAGGTTCCCCTCTTCTTGGGCTCGATCACAGGTGAGCCTCCGTGGGCTCGGCGTCCGAGGCGAACGCCTGCGCCGGCATGCTCATCAGCTTCGCAATGACCTTCCCCCGCTCCTGCTCGGGGCAATCGGTCAAACTGGCAATGATCTCCTGGCGGGCCTGTTCGCCAGCCTCGACCTTGTCGTGGCACTGTTTGCAGTACCGGCAGCCGCCAGGCCCACCAGCATCGCAGTCATCGCAGACGGGCTCATGGCAGATGTCGCACTCCTCCATGCAGGTGAGACAGCCGGGATTGCCGCACTCACAGCACGCCGTCACGCAGTCGCAGCAGACAGCGGTACCGCAGTTTTCACACTCCTCGATACAATTCGGACACCCAACGAGGA
>JANYLN010000003.1 GCA_025357795.1 Planctomycetota bacterium | reverse complement strand
GACCTGACGGTAGTGGCCGCCCAGGCCCCGGGCGGCCTGCCCCGCTCTCACACGCCCAGCCGCCGTCGACTATTACAGAACACTGTTCATTGGCAATGGCGAGCGGCCCCGTCGCAGAACCGGGTCGCCGTCCCTTCCCGTGCCCTTCCTCCGCCCGTTTGCTCGCAACCGCGCGCGCCCGTACAGTATGCAACATGCTGCCGCGCACGCCGCATCCGCGCGGCCGACCCGAACCACTCAAACGCTTTTGGCCGTGGAGGTCCACATGACGATGCCAAAGTCGCAGCCGGCTCACCCCGAGTTCGCCGAGACCCGCTATTCGAAGATGCCCTACCGCCGCTGCGGCAGGAGCGGCCTGAAACTCCCCGCCATCAGCCTGGGCTTCTGGCAGAGCCTCGGCGACGCCGGCAACGAAGAGATCCTCCGCCGCTGCGCTTACTACGCCTTCGACCACGGCATCACCCACTTCGACCTGGCCAACAACTACGGCATCCCGGCCGGCCACAGCGAGTCCGTCATCGGCAACGTCCTCCAGACCATGCCCCGTGACGAACTGATCATCTCCACCAAGGCGGGCTATTACATGTGGCCCGGCCCCTACGGCGAGTGGGGCTCGAAGAAGTACCTGGTCGCCAGCCTCGACCAATCGCTCAAGCGCATGAAACTCGACTACGTCGACATCTTCTACCACCACCGCCCCGACCCCGAAACGCCCCTTGAGGAAACGATGGCGGCCCTCGACCTGATCGTCAAACAGGGCAAGGCCCTCTACGCCGGCGTGAGCAGCTACAACGGCAAGCAGTTCGCCGACGCCGTCAAGGTCATCCGCGACCACGATTGGACCCCCATCACCATCCACCAGCCCAAGATCAACCTGCTCGAGCGCAACCTCGAACTCGATCTGCTCCCGCATACTGCCGCCTGGGGCACCGGCGTGATCGCCTTCTGCCCGCTGGCCCAGGGACGCCTCTCGGACAAGTACCTCAAGGGCATCCCCGCCGATAGCCGCATGGCCAAGCGCGAGGACGCCCAGAAGTGGTACGACCAGCAGAAGGCCGCCGGCATCTGGGACAAGGTCGCCAGACTCAACGACCTCGCCCTCGCCCGAGGCCAGACCCTGCCGCAGATGGCCCTGGCCTGGCTCCTCCGCGATGAGCGGATCACCAGCGTCCTCATCGGCGCATCCAAGATCGACCAGATCGCCGAGAACCTCAAGGCCCTGGAAGGCGCTCCCTTCACGGAAGAGGAACTCAAGAAGATCGACCAGGTGACACGCGGCTGACCGCATCGACCGCTGATAGCTAACCCGCAACATCGTCTGTAACGAGTAGTGGATCATCCCGACGCCGAACGACCAGCACGGCTGCAATCAGAAGGAGCAGGCAATGAGCGAGAAGATCACTTACCCGTCTAGCGAACTCGACGTCCAGGAAATAGATGTGCTGGTCGCAGGCGGCGGATCGGCCGGGGTGGGTGCCGCCATCGCCGCCGCCCGTGATGGCGCGAAAGTCCTTCTCATCGAGCAGTTCGGCTTCCTGGGCGGCATGGCCACCGCCGGCCTCGTGCCGATGTGGGCCCCCTTCTCCGACAAGCAGAAGCCGGTCATCCGCGGCCTGGCCCTTTCGATCATGACCGAGATGAAGGCCCAGATGCCGCACATCGCGCCGGATAGCACGAGCTGGGTATCGATCGACCCCGAGGTCCTCAAACGCATCCTCGAGCAGCGCGTCCTGCAGGCCGGCGCACGCATCCTCTACTTCACACACCTCGTGGACGTCATCCGCCGTGACCGCCACGTGACCGAGGCCGTCATCTTCAACAAGGCCGGCCTCTCCGCCATCCGCGCCAAAGTCTTCGTCGACGCCACCGGCGATGCCGACCTCGTCGCCCGGGCGGGCGGTGCCTTCGAAAAGGGTGACCCCGAGACAGGCGAAATGCAGCCGGGCACCCCCTGCTTCATCATGGCGGGCGTCGATTCGGCCAGGTACTTCGCCTGGCAGGAGGCGCGGCCCAATCGCCAGAACGTCCGCGATGCCGTCACCGCCGCCAAGGCCGCCGGCGACCTCGACATCCCCGAGGGCCACATCTCCGCGGTGGGCTACCTCTCACCGGTCACGCTCGGCTTCAACTTCGCGCACGTCTTCGACGTGGACGGCTCCGACGCCCAGAGCCTCTCCATCGCACAGATCCAGGGCCGCAAGCTCGCCGAGCAGTTGTCTCGCTTCCTCCGCAAGTACGCCGCAGGCTGCGAAAACGGGATACTCGTCGCCACCGGCACGACCCTCGGCATCCGCGAGACACGCCGCATCACAGGCGAGTACCAGCTCGTGACCGACGACTATCTCGCCCGCCGCAGCTTCGATGACGACATCGCCCGCAATGCCTATTACATCGATGTGCACGGAAGTCGCGAGTCGCAGAAGCAGTACGCCGCCGGCAAGTTCACCTGGCAGCAGGATGCCAGACCTTACAGCCCCGGCGAATCCCACGGCATCCCCTACCGCTGCCTGATCCCCCGGTCACTGGCCAACGTCCTGGTCGCCGGCCGCTGCCTCTCCGCCGACCGCAAGACCCAGGGCGCCGTCCGCTGCATCCCGCACTGCATGGCGATGGGGGAGGCCGCAGGCTGTGCCGCGGCAATGGTCGTGGCGGGCGGCAAGATGGACGTTCGGCACATCGACGTGAAAATCCTCAGGAACAATCTACGCAACCACGGGGCCTACCTGCCCTGAAACGCCCCGATCGGCTAGAACCCCGCGCCGAACCCCAGCCGACTCAGCAGCAGAAATTCCACCAGCACCGCCCCGGCCGAGCAGGCCAGGAAGATGCCCAGTCGCGTGTCGGCAGTCGATTCCTCCGCCGTCGCACTCCAGGGGTTGGCAAGCGATTCCGCAGAGCCCCAAACCTTTACAGCATTAACAAACTGGCCCCACGAGCCGAACAACCGCCGCCCGACCAGTCGGTAAACCGGAACATTGGCCATTGCCAGCGCAATCAGCAGTAAACCACTCATACGTGCAAACCTCGCGGGAATCGCTATCGCTCGGCCAAGACGCCTACAAGGGGAGCAACCGGTAGGGTAGGCCCTCTCCTCGTCTCCAGGCTTCAGGACGCCGCTTACGCCATCAGCCCCAGTCCCGATCATACTGGATGCCGCCGTCCGACTCAATAAGGTCCGAGAATGCTCGGCCGTCAGTGTCCCAATCTTTGCCCGCCAGGAGCCTTTCAACTACAGATGGCTTTACGACATCCAGAGTTTCTGGTAAATGTTAACGTCCAGTGAACAGGCTCTGGCCTCCCGCGATGTCTCTTCCGGTTGTGCCTCACGGTTATAGGCCCGTCCTTGTTGTGGACAGTCTGTCGGTGCCAGCAAACCCTTCTTGGGAAAAACCGAAGCATGGTGTCTAGGCCAGGAGGATCTCGATCATGAACCGTTATGCCATTCTTGCGATCACTTTCGTTGCACAGATGTGCTTGGGATGCTCCTACGCCTGGAGCATGTTCGTCGCCAGCTTCAAGGCCCGCTACAACATCGACACCGGTTATGCCCAGTTGGGCTTCGGCGTGATGCTCGCGACGTTCGCCTTCCTGACTCCGTTCACCGGCAAACTCCAAGACCGCTTCGGCCCGCGCAAAGTCGCCGTCGTCGGCTCGTTCGTCTTCGCCGCTGGCTTTATCCTGGGTGGCGTCTGGGCGGACACCTTCTGGAAGTTCCTGCTCACACTGGGCGTGATGTCCGGCCTGGGTCTCGGCTCGGTCTACCCGTGCATTCTGGCTACGTGCGTCAAGTGGTTCCCTGCCCGCAAGGGCCTGATCTCCGGCATGGCGGTGGCTGGCTACGGCGCCGGCGCTGTCGCACTCTCGTGGCTGTCTGACGCGATGCTCAACAAGGGCGCACCGCAGGGGCTGCAGAACTTCCTCGCCAACTTCGGCGCGACATTCAGCGAGAAGGGCACCGTACCGGTCACTGTATACCTGACCTGGCTCGGCGTGGTGATGGGCGTGATCGTCCTGATCGGCGCCCTGTCGCTGTCGCTGCCGGAGTCCGCACGAGGCGCCAAGGGCGCAGCGGCCGTAGCGGCCGCCGGCGGCATCCCCTGGGGCGACATCCGCCTGTGGGGCATGTTCCTGGCCTTCCTGGCGGGCACGTTCGCCGGCCTGATGGCCATCGCCAACATCAAGCAGATCGGCGTCTGGAAGGGCGTGCCGCTGGCCGTCGCCGGCTTCGGCGGCATCCTCTTCAACCTGGCTAACGCCTGCGGCCGCATCTCCTGGGGCGGGCTGAGCGACAAGTTCGGCGGACGCGCCAGCATGATCGCCGGCCTGATCCTCCAAGGCATCGCCATGGTCGTGATCACGCAGGTCCCTGGCCATACCGCCACCAGCAACTGGCCATTCTACCTGCTGGCGATCTGCTACGGCTTCCTCTACGCCAACAACTTCGCGCTCTACCCCGCTGAGTGCGCCCGCATCTGGGGCCCCGCACGGCTCGGCGCGGTCTATGGCGTGGTCTTCTTCGCCTTTGGTATCGCCGGCCTGCTCGGCCCGTACCTCGGTGGCAAGATCCTCGATGTGTACAAGAGCTACGACTACGCCCTCTGGCTGGCCGCGGTGATCTGCTGGATCGGTGCGATCATCATCGCCATGATGGTCAAAACCAAGCCGGCCGGCACTTCCCTGCGGTCGCAGTTCGAACTGACCGGCGCCAGGAAGTAACCCCAGCCTACTCCTGACTGGACCAACTTTCAGCCGCCGCTGACCCCCCTCAGCGGCGGCTGTCTTTTTCTCACACCAGGCCGCATCCGCCTATCGAACCGCGCCAGCCCCCGCCGGCTTTATTCCCTTACCAAGCCCGGTCCGTTATGGTACCAGCCTGTCGATGGCATGTGATTACGGAGCCCGTTCATGCGATTCGAACGGATTGCAGCAGCCCTTGTCACCGCGATTTCCTCCTGGATCGGGAGCCCAAGCTCGGCGACGAGCGAGGCTGCGCCATCCCCGTGCTCAAGGGCATCGAGGACGGCCGGGTCGCCTACAACCTGCAGGCCGCCGCCAACATCGATAACCTGTATCGCATCCACCGCAAGTATGGCTTCTCGCAGATCCTCATCCTCTACCAGGACATGTCGCTCTGGGGCAGTGCCAACAGCGCCTTCGACACGGGCCGCGACACCGAGAACTACAAGAGCCTTCAGGCGAAGAACCTCCCCCTGCAGGAGCAGTACATCCGCTACATCGTCGCCCGCTACGGCGCCTTCGTGGACATCTGGGAGATCTACAACGAGGACGCCTTCTCGCCCGACGACTACCTCGCCCACCTCGCCAGAACCATCCGCGCCGCCGACCCCTACCACCACATCGTTACAACAAACTATGAACGTCCGCAGGCCGACTGGTGCCAGTTGGTCACGCCCCACGAATACATGGGCATGCCCGACAACGCCGTCGATGCCTACCTCTGCACGCAGTTGCTGCGGTTCAAGTCCTTCGGCAAGCCCGTCCAGTACACGGAATTCGGCAACCAGGGCGACCTCTCCAACGTCGATCCGGTCAAGTGGCGGATCGCCACCTGGACCGCCTTCATGAACGAGTGCCACATCCTCTTCTGGGGCATGTCAGGCCGCAAGATCAAGGCAGGAGAACTCAAGACAGGCAACGCCAACGCCTACATCGGGCCGCAAGGTCGGCAGTATTTCCGGGTCCTGCAGGACTTCGCCCGCGATCTGCCCCTGGACATGCGACCCGTCGCCTCGGGCTATACCGATCAGCAGCACCTGCGGACCTACGCCCTGGGCAACAAGCAGATTACCGTGCTCTACGTACACCACTTCACCGACCACGAGAAGACCTACAAACTCCCCGACAAACTCTTCGTCGCCACCGGCCAGGGCACGTTCGACTTCCGCTGGATCGACCCCACCTCGGGCAAGACCCTCGCCGAAGGCACCCTCGAGAGCAAGCAGATGTTCGCTGCCATCGACGTCCCCCCGGTCAAGATCGATCTGGCCTGCCGCTTCGACCGACGGAACTAGCGGGACTGTTTCAAAATAACAATATAGGACCTGAAGTTTGGTGGCTTTCAGAGGGGAAATCTTCATGGAGATAAGCAGAGTTCTCGTCGCACTATGTCGCCAACGACGCAAGATCGCATTGGCGAGCCTACTTCGCCGGTTCCGTGCCCTTGATGGGAAATGCCGCCTGCTGGGTGTAGCTCTTCCCGGTGAGCGAATCGACGAACGTCGCCTGGGCCGTCACCTGCCGAGGAACTTCGTACTTGTCCGGCCACGGACAGCGGGCGCTGTAGTGGCCCGTCATGAGCTTCGCGTTCCAGATCTTGCGGAGATGCTCGGCGTTCCAGCTGTACTGGTCAATCAGCTGCGGCCCTGCCGGATTGCTCAGGTCGAACAGCCGCACCGTCAGCTCCCCCGCCGCCTTCACGCTGTCGCCGTCGGCATCGTACGGCTGCACATACAGCACCACGCCGTCGTCGCTGCCGTCGCCGTTCTCGTCGTAGCCCCCGCTCAGACTGGCGAACTTGATCCCCTCCAGCGGCGCCAGCCTCACCGGCCGGTTCGGCCCGAGCTGCTGCAAACTCGAGATCTGCTTCCGCTGGCTTTCGATCGTCTCCTGCTGGTTGGCGATCCGCTGCTGCAGCTGCGCCACCTGCGCCTGCATCTCCGACATCTCTCTCTGCAGCGGCGCCACCGCCGACGGCTTCGACGGTCCGCACCCGACCAGCCCCAAAACAGCAACAGCCGCAGCGCCGATCAGGATGATCTGCGCCCGGCTGCTCCACTCCGCTAGACTCAAACGTTTCATTATTCTGGCTTCGGCGCCGGCTTGACCACCGGCATGCTGTCCATCACCTTGTCGATCAGGCCGTACTCCAGCGACTCTTTCGCGTCGAGCCACAGGTTGCGGTCAAAGTCCTTCTCGATCCGCGCAAACGGCTGGCCCGTGTGCTGCTGGAAGATCTCGTACAGCCGGTGCCGCAGCCGGATGATCTCTTTGGCCTCGATCGACAGGTCCGTCGCCGTCGCCTGGAGCACCCCGCCGATCAGCGGCTGGTGCAGCAGGATCCGCGAGTTCGGCAGCGCGAACCGCTTGCCCGCCGCCCCGCCCGCCAGCAGTACGCTGCCCATGCTCGCGGACAACCCGATGCTGTAGGTCGCCACGTCGCACCGCACGTACTGCATCGTGTCGTAGATCGCCATCCCGGCCGAGACCGAACCGCCAGGCGAGTTGATGTACATGTGGATGTCGGCCTTGGCATCCTCGTTCGACAGGAACAGCATCTGCGCAACCACCAGGTTGGCCACGGAGTCGTCGATCGGCCCGCCGACGAACACGATCCGGTCGCGCAGCAGCCGCGAGTAAATATCGTAAGCGCGCTCGCCGCGCCCGGTCGTCTCGATCACCATTGGCACAAGGCTCATGGGCTTGTTGTCCTCGATAGGCTACTGGACTGGGGCCACCGGAATCGCCGTCGCCGCCGCATCGACACCTAGCACTTCGTCGATCAGGCCGTACGCCTTCGCTTCGAACGCATCCATGTACCGGTCGCGCTCGGTCTCGGCCTCGATCTGATCGAACGACTTGCCCGTGTGCTTGGACAGGATGTTGCTCAGGCGACGCTTGTCCTTGAGGATCTCCTCGGCCTGGATCCTGATGTCCTCGGCCTGCCCGGTGATCCCGCCGTACGGCTGGTGCAGCATGATCTTGGAGTTGGGCAGCGCGTACCGCTTGCCCTTGCTCCCGGCACACAACACGATCGCCGCGCCGCTGGAGGCCTGCCCGATGCAGTACGTCGCCACGTTGACCGACAGGTACTGCATCGTGTCGTAGATCGCCAGCGTCTGATCGACCAGCCCGCCCGGGCAATTGATGTACAGGTGGATGTCCGCTTCCCGCTTGATCGACTGCAGGTAGAGCATCCGCATGATCACCAGGCTCGCCGTACGCTCGCTGATCGCCCCGGCCAGGAAGATAATCCGGTTCTCCAGCAGCATGTCCTCGATCGACATCTCGCGGTAGCGCTGGTAAGCCGGGTATTGGTTGTACGTCGGCAAGTTTCTCACAAGGGTCTCGTCCATATCTGCTGGTCTCTCGTTAGCCGCCCCGACCCGATGCTCGAAGATGTACCGCACCAGGACATGCGCGCCGGATGATCTTGTCGCCCTGCTACTTCTGCGGGGCTTCCTCAACGATCTTAGCCTTCTCAAGGATCTTATCCACAACCTTGGCGTCCCGGATCTCCAACACCAGCGACTCGATACTGCCATCCTTCATCATATCGTCGCGGACGCGGTCGAACCGCCGGCCGTACGCCTGCGAGATCTGCGCGATCCGATCGTTGAGCTCGCCCTCGGTCACATCGACCTCCAGCTGCTCGGCGATCTTGTTCAGGATGAAGAAGAGCTTCAGGTCGTTCCGCGTCTGCTCCTGGACCCGAACCCGCAGGTCGTCCATGTGCTTGGCGATCTCGGCATCGGGCACGCCCTGGTTGCGCATCTGCAGCACCCGGCGCATCACCGCCCGCTCCGTCTGCCGCCCGCTCAGGTTCTCCGGCAGGTCGAACTTGACGTTCTCCAGCAGGTACTGATCGACCTGCGTCCGCATCGCACGCTGGACTTCCTGGTCCAGCCGGCCCGTCAGCCGCTCGCGGATGAACTTGCGCATATCCTCTTCGCTCTCAAAGCCCATGCTCGAGAGCAGTTCCTTGTTCATCTCCGGCAGGACCATCCGCTTGATTTCCTTGACGGTCACCGCCACCGTCGCCGTCTTGCCGCGCAGGTCCTGCTTCTCGTAGTCGTCCCGCAACGTCCCTTCGACCGTCTTGGTCTCGCCCGGCGTGGCGCCGACGATCACCTCGCCGAAGTTCTCGAACGCCATGCCCTCGAACACCCGGGCCCGGGCGAACATCGACTCGCCTTCCTTCTTGCTGACTTCCTGGCCCTCGGCCGTCACCACCACGTCAGCTACGATCATATCGTCGGCCTTGACCGGCTCGTTGGTCGCCTGATACGTGCCACGTAGCGCCCGGAAGCGGTCGATCTCGCGGCTGACATCTTCATCGGCCACTTCGATCTTGGGCTTCTTAATCTCCATCCCTTCGAGGTTCGGTACGTCGAACTGCGGCTTGACCTCGACCTCGCAGACAAACTCCAGGTTGCCCTGCTCCGGCAACTGGATGCCCTTCAGGTCGATATCCGGCTGGCCCAGCACGTCCAGCGAGACCTTCTCGACCGCCGCATCATAGCTCTCGGAGACCAGGGCGGTCCGGACCTCGTCCGTCACGTCCTTGCCGAAACGCTTCTCAATCAACGTGCGAGGGGCGTGGCCCTTGCGGAAGCCCGGAATCGCAGCCTCGTGCGACAGATCCTTGAACGACTTGGTCAGCCGCTCATCGATCACCTCGCGGGGGACCGTGACCTTGACCTTTTTGCGCAGTGTCCCCGCATCCTCTACATCGACCGCAATACGGTCCTTGAGGGGGGTCTCCTGCTCCTGCTGCGTTTCTTCCGTCTGACCCTTCTCGAGATCTTCCGCCATCGCCCTGCCTGCCTTTGTCCGAAACTGCTGTTGTTAGGGTAAATGGAACAACCGCCGCGCCTACCCCAATCACCTCGGGAACAAGCGCTGCGGCTTCAAAACTATAGCCTCATACGAGGGCTATGCCAGCTGCCGTTACCCCCAATTACGGCACCGGCCGGTCAGTCTGACCGGCCAGCTAAGCGGGTGATGGGACTTGAACCCACGACATTCACGTTGGCAACGTGACGCTCTACCACTGAGCTACACCCGCGTCGAAACAAGTTGTCTGTGCTGACATTTATATATGGATCGGCTGACTTTGCAAGTCCTCCAGCCTGGATGATTCAATTTGTGCCGCTAAAATTTACGCCGTGAGCAGTTACCTCCACCATCCCGCCGTCGGCTTCGCCTTGGGCGGCCTCGCCCTGACAGGTTCCTCTTTCGCCTGCAGCCATCTGGCCCGCTGCCTCCTTCGGCGACCCCTCTCCCACCAGCCAACCTCTCGCCAGATGCTCGCCGGCTTGGCTGTCTCTATCCCCATACTGGCACTCGTCTTCGCCCTGACGGCTACCCAACAGACCGCCGCCGCAACAACCGCAGGGTCGGGCGCCGCATTAACTTATATTCTTTTGCTCCCTGCCGTGCTGCTCGGCGGAGCGGCCCTGCCCTCCGGCTGGACCGTCTGGCGCCGAGCCGTCCTGCCCTTCTGCCTCGCCACCGCCGTCATGTGGCTTATCATGGGCTCGACCGGACGCTTCTGGCCACTGGACGGCCAGTTCCTCATCACCCTCTTTGCCCTGGGCAGCTGGCTATTCAGCCTGGAGTCCAAGGCCGCCCGCCCTGCCCTCACCCCGCAACACCCAGACCCCATCCCTAACCAAACGCCCGATAACCCCGAGCGGGATTCCGTCCTTTCTTCTTCTTTTACAATAGCTACCACACCTGACGCCGTATCTGCCAGACCGGCCAGGCAGCGGACGACCGCCCCCCATGCCGCTCCATCCCAGGCAGCCCCGCCCCTGACTCGCTCGCGCATGATCCTTCTGAGCCTGCTTGCCATGGGACTGACCGCCCTGACGGTCCTCCTGTTCGCGGCCGACCTGCCTCTCCGGGCAGCCCACTTGGTCCCTGCACTCGGGGCACTGACCTGCGCTGGCCCCATATGGATGGCCAGCAAAGGCTCGGCAGCCGAACGATCGCACTGGGCCGCCGCACTGGGCTACGCCGCCATGACAGCCGCCTGCCTGATCCCCGGCATCGCCGGCTTCATCCAGCCCACCATCGTCGCCCCCCCGCTGTATACCCCCGACGCCGCCTTCCTCGTCCTGGCGACCGGACTGCTGCTGGCCCTTGCAGACGAAGGCTCTCCGACCAACCGGCTCTCCCGACGACTGCTGATTGGCGCTTGGGCGGTCTGGCTGGCCTGGGTCCTGCTCAGCACGATACTGGCCCAGCACTCTGTTGCACAACTTGTTCCGGCGGACCCGTCAATTTGGGATCTGCCTTGATCTGACTGCCGTCCCGCTGCCCCGGCACCAGCCACCCCCGCTCTCACAGATGCCCCGGCCCCCGGCATATGATGTCTTAGAGGCTGAAGATCCTTGATCTGCGGCACATGCGCTGGCTGGCGCGGACAAGTCAGAGGTGCAGTATGATTCGATGGAGACAAGATCAGCAAAATCTGACGGTGGACTACGACACAGGCGAGGTCCCGCTCGACCATCAACAGCGCCACCCCCTCGAGTTGGCCGCCGCTCGCATCCGCAAACGTTGCCACGACCTTACCCAACCGATCCTGTACGTCCGAGTCACCCAGGACGAACGCACGCGGGAGTTCGAGGTGGAACTGGTCCTCGAGGCCCTGCAGCGCTCGCTTAAGGGCATCGGCAAGGCCGACAACCTCCCCGACGCCGCCGAGTCCGCCCGCGACAAAATCCTCTCGCAGATGGGCCCGTTCAAGGCCATGATCCGCCGCGAGGAAGCCTACCGCCTGCAGCACCGCCACGACGCCCCCGAGCCAATCCGTGCCATGTCCGACCCGACCTCCGGCGAGAACCCCGACCTCAAGAACTTTGAGAGGCAGCTCGAAGCCTACTGGCGCCCCTTGGTCCGCCAGGTCAGCCGCGAGATCTCCGCCCTGGAGATGAACAACCTGCTCCCGCTGGGAGAACTCGCCGCCCAGGACATCGTCGACGAGGTCATCGTCCGGGCGTTCGAGCGCTTCCGCAATCGGCCGTCCGATGTGCCGCTGGAGATCTGGCTCTACCAGCAGGCCCGCCAGGTCCTCGCCGAACGCCGCGAGCAGCTCCAACGGGAAACCCCGATGTCCTCCGTCCCGCCCCAGCGCTCGATGAAGGAGACGCTGCCGCCACCCAATCCTCTCACCGATGCCGAGGAGGTCCTCATGGACCTGCTCGAGCCTGAAGCCGACGCTCTGCCAGGCGATGACATCGTCGACGCAACCGGCGTAACCGACCCGACCCTGCCCCATCGCCGCAACGAACTCCATCAGGTGTTGCGCCGCGTCATCAGCCACTTGCCCCCCCAGCAGCGCGAGGCGATCTGGCTGCACTACCTCGACGGCTTTGACGTCGCCGAGATCGCCGCCGTCCAGGACCGCGACGAAAAGGACGTCCGCAGCGACCTCGAACAAGCCGTCTCCCGCCTCCGTGACGCCCTGTACACCTGGCGAGGCTGGACCCCCGCGTCCCGCGACGAGGGCTACATGCACAAACAGCCCCGCGCCGAACCGGAAGCGTAACCGCTCACAACCCCCCGGGCCCTTCAGAATCGAACAGGCTCGTGCCCTCGGCACAAGAATGTCGCAACTGGCCCCGCGGTTGAACAAGGAACCCTGGCACAACAGGAGGATCATGGCTCCCGAGTATCATGGTTCCCCAGATCGGCTGTTGTTGCCGCAGCCTGCCCCGCCCGCCCTTCTCACTTCAAATTGTCGCTGAACCACACCGGCTCCGGCTTGGGCTGTTCGAGCACATACGCCGGCGTCGCGCTGCGCCCCAGCAACCGCTGCCCCCCAAGCATGTGTTCGATCATCGCGTCCGGGCGGTCCTCCAACGCGCAGACCACCGCGAACAACTGGCTGGCCAGCCCACGAGACCGCACTGACCCATTGCGGCACGCCTCCTTGAGCAGCACCCGTGCCGCCGGCCACTCCCCGCGCGCCGCCGCCAGCAGCGCCATCCAGACGGGCGTGTCAGCTACGCCGCTCTCTTGCTGCTGCAGCAGGGTGGCAAAGCGGGTCCCAGCCGTCTCGAGATTCCCCGCCGCGGCCGTCGCCACGGCGCTGTCATAGAGCGCCTGGCCCGAAAGATCCCCGGCCGGCACCGGCTCGTCGTGGATGCGGATCGCCGCGGCGCACTGCGTCAGGGCTTCGGCCGATTGCTTCGCCTGGCCCGCCTGCGAGTGGATCAGGACCGCCCAAAGCATCGCACTCGCCTTCATGGGCGGATATTCCGCCAACCCCTGCAGTGTCTCAATCGCCTGCTCACGCCGGCCCCCCAGCACCTGTGCCAGGGCCAGCCACTGCCGCGCCGCCTGCCCGATCGGCATATCCGGCGACGTGGCCGACGCTACCCGCTGCAAAGTTTGCTCGGCCGCCTCGGGACGGCGGCCAACCATCTCCGCGATGCCCACCGCGACGGTCTCCCAACCTGGTGGCTGGTTCGGACGCGTCCGCACCAGCCGGGCCTGGGCAATCGCCCGATCGGGCTGCATGTCCAGGGCATACGCCAGCGAAAGTAGCGCCAGCGGCTCTGGCCCGTCCGGCGTCGAGGCCACCGTCTGGCTCAGGAACGGAATGGCCGACTTCGGGCTCCCCGCCGCCAGCAACTGCGAACCCCGCTGCATGGTCATGTCCGAGGGTGGCAGCCGGCAACCGGCCAGGCCGCCGGCCAGAACGAGCAGGGCCAATCCTGCGGCAATTCTACGTGTCATTTCGCAGCTCCTTTCGCCACGGCCGTGACGGCATCCATCGGCGAGACGTACTTCTGCTCCAGTCGTGCCGCCAGCTCCTCCCCTTCCGGTCGCTGGCTCTCCACCACGTGGGCCGTGATCAGGATGACGACCTCCTGCCGCTGCTTCTGGTCGCGGACGTTCCGGAACGCCGCCCCCAGCCCCGGCACGTCCCCCGCCACAGGCACCTTGTCGATGACCGAGCGATGCTGCTCCATCAGCAGCCCGCCAATGAGAACCGTCTGCCCGTCATCGACGCTGACGACCGTCTTGGCGTGCCGCCGGGTCACCACCGGCAGGGCCGCCACCGTGCTGCCCACCGCGTCCAGCCCGCCGCCGCGATTGGCATCAGCCACCACGTCGGAGACCTCCGGCTCGAGCTCCAGCGTGATCCGCCCCCCCTTGCCGATCCGCGGCAGGACCCGTAGCGTCACGCCCGCCTTGATCGACTGCAGCGTGTAGTACGGGTTGGACGCCTGGCCCGATAGCAACGTGAAATACTTCTCCTGGCCGACGAAAATCTCCGCCTCGGTATTGTGCATCACCAGGATCCGCGGGTTCGCCAGCACCTGCCCCTTGCGGCTCTCCACGATCGCCCGTAGCGTCAGATCCACGAACGTGCCGACGTCCGACTCCGCATCGTAGGTGAACGTCCCGATCAGGTTGTGGCCGCCCACCGCGACGTGCCTCTTGTCGAACTGCCAATCCAGCCCCAGCTGCTTCGAGCCGTCCTCCGTCAGTTCGAAAACAACAGCCTCAATCGCGACCTGCGGGCTCGGCTGGTCGATGGCGCGGATGGCCTCCAGAACCTTGCTGCGCGCCGGCTCGGGGGCCGTCACCAGCACCGCCCCGCTCGCCTTGTCGAAAGTGACATACGAAATCAGCGACCCGTGCAGCAGCGAACGGACCTGCTCCGAACTGACGAACGAGAGCCCCACCCGCAGTGGTTCCGCCATCTGCTGGAACAGCGAACCGCCCGGCTCGGCCTTACCGATCACATAGTAATCCTTCACCTGCACATAGCTGTACCCGCCCGTGGCGCAGACCCGCTCCAGGCACTCCTCCAGCGGCATGTCCTTGACCGACATCGACACAATACCCTGCACCGACGCGTCGCACAGGATCACCGTGTCGGTCTGCGAGGAGATGTCCTGGATCACCTGGCGAAGGTCCGTGTCCACCCAGAGATTGGTCACCCACTTCGCCGAGCCGTGGCCCGCAGGCCGCGTCGCCGCCGTCGCCCAGCCGCCCGCTTCGGCCGCCCGCGTGACCCCCGCCAGGCCGATCACCGCCAGCGCAC
>JANYLN010000050.1 GCA_025357795.1 Planctomycetota bacterium | reverse complement strand
CGACCTGGCGGATGGTGATGTCGTGGGTCGTGTCGAACTTCATGCCCTGGCCCTGGATCGTGCCGCTGGTATCGATCGATACGGAGTCGACGGACTCGTCCAGGCTCTGCACGGTCTGGGTGACGGTGATCTCGCTGGCTGTTGCCTGAGTGGTCTGGCCGGGGACGTAGTCGCTGCTGTCGATGGTGAGATCTCCCGCGGCGGTGACCAGGACCGCGCTGTCGATCTGGTCATCGATGGGCTGGTTGCTGCCATCCTGGGTTCGCGTGCCCGTGCAGTGAAGCGTGCCGGTGTAGGTGCCGGCGGTCAGAACGGTAACGACAGGGGTGATCGTGGAGGCGGGGCATCCGCCTATGGCCAGAAGCCCTGCCAATCCGAGTGTGGCGATTCGTCGCATCTTTCCTCTCCTTTTGTCCATCCCTGGACATCAGTACATGTCGGGCGGCGACGGGCCGCCACTGCAGGGAAAGGCGAACCGGAGTTGCGACTGGTACCGGCGGCGCCCCATTCGAAGCGCGCGGCGGCGGGAACTCCCGAATCTGACGGTCTGGAACCAGCGAACGCCGGCAGAGAAAGCGTGATTGCGGACAGGACGTGATTGTCGCCTCGGTGAAGCTTGCTAGAATGGTCGTGTTGTGCCGGAGTGTACTGGATGACCGTGCAAGCACAAGCGGATTTGGCCGGCCTGCGGCAGATTGGGCGGATCGTGGATCTGACGCTGGCGGAGATGGTGCGTCAGGCCCAGGCGAGCATGACGACGGCGGAGTTGGATGCCGTCGGGGCGCGGATGTTGGAGCAATTCGGCGCGCAAGCCTCTCCCAAGCGGGTCTATGGATTTCCAGGTACGGCGTGCATCAGCCTCAATGACGAGGTCGTGCACGGCATCCCGGGGGATCGTGTGATCCAGCCTGGCGACATGATCAAGATCGATTTGACCGCCGACCGGGACGGCTACGTGGCCGACGCCACGCGGATCGTACTGGTGCCGCCGGTGAGTCCGGTGGCGGCGCAACTGGCGGAGTGCGCCAAGGCTGCCTTCGACCATGCGCTGCGGGTGGCGCGGGCGGGGACGCAGATCCGCCAGATCGGCCGGGCGATCGAGAACGAGGCCCGCAATTACGGTTTTTCGGTCGTGCACGAGTTGGCGGGCCACGGCGTGGGGCGGACGATCCACGAGGACCCGGTGATCCCGAACTTTGACGATCCGGTCTGTACGGGTCGGCTGATCGAGGGGCTGGTCATCACCATCGAGCCGATGATCATCGCCGGCAGCCGGCGGATCAAGCATGGCAACGATAAGTGGACCGTGCTGACCGCGGACGGCAGTCTGTCCGCGCACTTCGAAGAGACTATCATGATCACCGCGGATGAGCCGATCATCATCACGGCCGAGTAGGTCGGGACTCTACAGCAACGACGTGCTGAAGTGACGATGCGGACCTTGTAGCCCTTGAGTCGGCCGACCATCGCCACGCCGATGCCGGTGTTTCGGCTTGTTGGCTCGACGATGATCGAGTCGGGGCAGAGTTTGCCATCGCGCTGGCGCCTTCGATCATCGCCAGGGCGACCCGGTCCTTGATGCTGCCGCCGGGATTGAGGAACTCAGCCTTGGCGTAGATGTTCTCGCCTCGCAGACGCACCAGGGGCGTATTCCCGATCAGGTTGAGGATGTTGTCGGTGAGCATGTCATCAGTTTATTGTGCCCCATGGGCATGACAAGGGCGCCCTCGCCGTGCAGTGTCAGAATTCGTCATCTACGGGCTGAGGTTGACCGGGTCTGCCGCTTGCGCGCCGCGGGTCGCTGTCGTCGCTAGAAACGGGGCTGGCGTTCCTGGAACCCCTGGGGCTCGACCTGGATCGTGATATGGTCGATCCCGAACTCCTCGTGCAGTTCGTGGCGGATCGCGGCCAGGATGTCGTGGTAGGGGGCCTCCGGCGACGCCTGGACGTGCGCGCTGAGCGAGTGCAATCCGCTGGTGACCGTCCAGATGTGCAGATCGTGGACGGCCATCACCCCGGGCACGGCCAGCATGGCCACCTGCACCTTGTCCGGATCGATGCCGCGGGGCGTGCTTTGCATGAGCACGGAAACGGCCTCTTTGAGCAGGGCCCAGGAAGAGTAGATGATCAACAGGCCGATCGCCACGGAGGCCAGGGGGTCGGCCCAGAACCAGCCGAACGCCCAGATCAAGACGCCCGCGACGATCGTGCCGACGCTGCCCAAGGCATCACCCAGCACGTGCAGCCAGGCCCCGTGGACGTTGAGGTTCTCGCTCTTGCCGGCACGGAGGATCCACAGGCTCGCCAGGTTGACCGCCAAGCCGCCGACAGCGATCCAGAGCATCGCGGCATCGACTGCCGCGGGGTGGGCCAGCCGTTGGAACGCGGCGATGAAGATGAAGATCGATAGCGCCACCAGCGTTGCCCCGTTGGCCAGGGCCACCAGGATCTCCGCCCGGTAGTAGCCGTAGCTGCGGCGGGGCGTACTGGGCCGCTGGGCGAGCCGGATCGCGAAGAGGCTCAGCCCCAGGGCCACCAGGTCGGAGAGCATGTGCCCGGCGTCGGCCAGCAGGGCCAGTGAGTTTGTCATCAGCCCGCCGATGACCTCGGCGATCATGTACACGCCGACCAGCAGCAGCGTGATCAGCAGCCGCTTCTGGTTGGCACCGGCGGCATGGTGATGATGGTCGTGGCTGTGCCCGTGATGGTGGTGACCCATAATGCATCCTGCTTTGTTGCGTACCGACTGCTTTATCGTATCGGGCAATTGTCCGGTTATGGCGCCGCCTGGCAAGCGTCGCGAGTTGAATCTATTGGCTGGCATACACTCCCGGCTGACGATATGCTGTCAGACCCGCTGACAGGGCAGATGCGGATCGGCCCGTCCCGCTGGGAAAACACGCAAGCGACTGATATTGTTAAAACATGGCTAAGCATTCTGCAGATAGATCGGACCGGCGAGGGGGCGAGCCGTCTCGCCCGGGCAAACCACACAGACCTGATCCTCGCGGCGAACGCGGGCCGCGCGACCGGTCCGACCGGCCGAGTCGCCAGGACGATCCTGGCCGTCCGCAGGCTCGGCCCGAGCGACGCACATTCGTCCCGCAGGGAGCGCCCGGGCCGCGCGATCGTCACTCTGGCCGACCGGCCGGTTTGCCCGGCACGGCCGCGGCGACGAGTTGGGACCATGTCGCAGACTGGTACGACAAGCTCGTCGGCGACGAGGGGACCGACTATCACCGCCACGTGGTGCTGCCGGCTGCGCTGCGTTTGCTGGACCCTCAGCCCAGCGAGCGAGTGCTGGACCTGTGCTGCGGGCAGGGGGTGCTCTGTCGGCAATTGGCGCTGACGCCTGTCGGGCAGGTCGTCGGCGTTGACGCCAGTCCCTCGCTCATCGAGGCCGCCAAGCAGCGCGGTGGCGGGCCGAAACTCCGCTACTTTGTCGCGGATGCTCGCAAGCTGGGCGATCTAGCCAACGGCACCTTTGACGGCGTGGCCTGCGTGATGGCGGTGCACGACCTCGAGGACATCGAAGCGACCTTCCGCAGCATGGCGGCTGCGCTGTGTCCGGGGGGGCGGGCGGTGCTGGTCTTCATGCACCCGTGCTTCCGCGTGCCACGGCAATCGAGTTGGGGCTGGGACGATCAGCAGAAGAGCCAGTACCGCCGGCTCGACCGCTACTTTTCGCCGATGACCATCCCGATCAGCACGCATCCGGGCAGCGATCCGAGCACGCACACGCTGTTCTTTCACAGGCCGCTGTCGGCGTACGTCAATGCCCTGGGCGCTGCAGGGCTGGGGGTGGTGACCTGCGAGGAACTGCTGTCACACCACAAGAGCGAGCCGGGCGGCCACAGCCGGGGCGAGAACCGCTCGCGACAGGAGTTTCCTGTCTTCCTGGCGCTGAAGGCGGTCAAACTGCCGGATTGAGGCGTTACTCCCGGAAGTGCTTTGCCAGGTCGATCCGCTGGTACTCGTACTTTGTTGCCTCGGCGCCAGCCGCCAGGTAGATCGTGCGATTGGCTGGCTCGAAGACCATCGCCTGCATGGTCATCTTGCCTTGGGCGATGTGGCAGAGCATCCGTTGGATGGCGGGTATGTCGATCCGGCCGAACTCGCGGGTGGTCGTGTCGTGCAGGTAGTCAAACCGGCTGCAGCGGCCTGGTGAGTCCAGGTCCGAGCCCCGCTGATGGTTCGTGCTGATCAGGGCCGCGTCGGCCGGGCCCTTGCGAACGACGATTTTCTCCGGCGTGATCTCCACGACCGCCCGGTTGCCGGCGGGGTCCATCAGCATGAGGTTGTTGGACGTTTGACGGGCGGTCTTGCGAAGCAGGGCGATCGCCTCCTCCACTGTGCGGCATTGTTCCAGCACCGTGCGGTACAGCAGAATGTACGGCATCGCTCGCGGGGGGATCCGCGGGCGGGAGACCTCCATGTTGGCCAGCGTCAGGCCGTGCTCGTTCATTCCCGATAGCGCACCGATCAGGCCTGGCCAGGTCACCGTGGCGAAGGCGTAGCGATTCTTGGGGTGCATCACCAGCACGATGGTGTGGCGGTCCGCGACGTCCATTGACGCGAAGTCGAGCGTCCGGCCGAACCGTGCGACTCCGTCGGGGGCCGCCTTTGCCGGGAGCGAGACCGTCGAGCAGGCCGTCATCGGCGCCAGGTCCAGGAAGCAGTTGGCCAGCATCGAAGCGTTTGGGGGCAGTCCGGCGGCTTTGGCCAAGGCGTCGATCTCGGCCTTGTGTTCCGGCTGCATGAAGTTGCCGAACTGGCCGGCGATCTCCAGGGCTCCGCCGTACTGCTCGGTGGTGCCGAACCATGGCCGCAGGTACTTTTCGTGCAGCAGGCGGATGTTCTTGCCAAGCTTCTGGCCGTGCTGCCGGCCGATCGCCGCCGGGTCACCGCGCAGGTCAACAATGCGGATCGACGGTTGTGTCGTCGCCACACCCGCCAGGGCGGCCGAGCCTGATGCAAGGGTCCAGACGAGTCCCACCAGGATCGATGTCGCAGGTCGATGCATATGTTGCGGTTCCTCTCATGGCGCTATGGTTTCCGGTACGGAGCGTTCCCAATCATAGCACGAGGCTGGGGCCGCTGGGATCGGGCTGCTCCGGGCTGTAGAATGCCCACTTCCGCTGCCGGTGTCGAGCCCGGGGCAGGGGAGTGTTGCGAACGCCATAGGGTGGACCGCATGACGAATCGTGATTCTACGGGAGTAGCCAACACAGCCTTCGGGATCCTGGCGGTCTTGATCTGGAGCACCTCGTTTGCATTTGGCCGCAGCATCATGGAGCAGCTGGGGACTTATGGGGGCGCGGCGTGCATCTACCTGTTGGGCGGTACGTTGGGCTGCGGGCTGATGGTCCTGCAGGGCCGGCTCAAGGGGTTTCTGCGCCTGCCGCCGGCGTATCTTCTGATCTGCGGCGGGCTGTTCGTCGTCTACATTGTGACTGTCCAGACCGGCATCGGGTTTGCTCGCAGCCGGCAGCAGGCTGTCGAGGTGATCCTCTGTAACTACCTTTGGCCGGGCCTGACGATGGCCCTGTCGGTGCCGCTGCAGAAGCGGCGGGCCCGCTGGTGGCTCGTGCCGGGGGTGCTGCTGGGGATCGCCGGTGCGGGGCTCGGCGTCGCCAGCGGCCGGGATGTTTCGGGCTGGCAGATGCTGGAGAACCTGAAGGAGTTCCCGTGGCCGTACGTGCTGGGCGTGACGGCGGCGCTGTCCTGGGCGTTGTATTCGAACCTCAGCCGGCGGCTGGCGGGCGAGGGCAAGGCCAGCGGGGTGCCGGTCTTTCTGTTGGCCAGCGGGCTGGCGATGGGGGGGCTGTACCTGGGTTCGAGCGAGCAGATGCACTGGACCGGGCCGGTCCTGGCGGAGCTGCTCTATGCGGCCCTGTTCCCGGGCCTGCTGGCGTACATGTTCTGGGAGGTGGCGATGCGTCGCGGCCGGATGGGGTTGGTCGTGGCGGTCTCTTACCTTACGCCGCTGCTGGCGACGATTGTGACATGTCTGTATCTTCACGTGCCGCTGGGGCGGGGGCTGCTGGCGGCCTGTGGGCTGGTGATCGCCGGGGCGGTGCTGTCCAGTCGGGCGGTCAGTGAAGTGCCGGAACGGCAGGGGCCGGTGATACGGCAATGCCAACGAGTGGAGAGTGGTTCATGATCAGCAAGCAGCAGTTCGAGCAGGCACGGGACCGGGCGGCCCGTTCCTGATCGACACGTTCGGCTGGAGTCATTGCATTGCCTTTGGGATGTTTGCGCTCTTATTTCGCACCTGCGTGTAGCTTGAGGTTCTTCGCGTGGAATTGCAGGGCCTCCTGGATGTGCGTGTCCCAGTAGTCCCAGTTGTGGGCGCCGGGGAATTCGGCATACTCGTGCGGCACGCCCATGTTCTTGAGTTCGGCGTGGTATTCGCGGTTGCAGGGCAGGAGGAAATCCTCGGTGCCGCAGTCGATGCGGAGTTTCGGCAGCTTGCCCGCGAGCTTGGCCTTCTTCGCCAGCGCCAGCAGGTCGTGGTCCGACCCGGCTGGGCGGGCGCCGAACATCCGCCGGTGCTCCACCTTGTCCAGCCGACCCAGGTATCGCGTGCCTGCGAGGAGGGCCCCGCTGTGGCTGTTGACCGAGCCGTAGACGTCCGGGTATCCCAACCCCAGTCGTAGCGCCCCGTAGCCGCCCATGGACAGCCCGCCGATGCATCGACCGGCCCGCGACCGCTTCGCCGGGAACGTCTTCTCGATGAACGCCGGCAGTTCCTCCCCCAGGTACTTCGCGTACGCCGGGCCCTCTTCATTATCGGTGTAGAACCCGCGGAAGCCGTCCGGCATCACCACGATCAGCGGCAGGTCGCGGACGTACCACTCGATCCTCGTCCGCCGCTGCCAGATCGTGTAGTCGTCGCTCAGTCCATGCAGCAGGTAGAACGTGGCGTACGGGCCCTTGCCCGCCTCCGGCAGGATGACGTACGTGCCGACCTGCTTGCCCAGGACCTGGCTGGACCAATTAAGATGACAAAGGGCCATGGGGATCCTCCCGCGTTAAGTTCCACAAGGGTCTCTTCGCGACAGGATGCTGTCAAGGGCGGATGGGTCATGGGTGGCGATACACGTAGCACGTGTACCGCGTTACTTGCCGCCTAACTCCTTCTTGAGGACCTTGGCGGCCTGTTTGGCGTCGGCGTCGCTGTCGAAGGCGAAGTAGACGACCGCCTTGTTGCCGACGGCCGCGGCTGAGAGGCCCCGCATGTTGATGCCTGCCTCCGCCAGGACCTCGGTGATCCGCGAGCCCATGCCCGGCTTGTTCTCGCCCATCAGCCGCAGGGAGTGCAGACTGTCGGTCTTGGACAGACCGGCCTTCTTGGCCGCGCGCGTTTGCTGCGCGCCTTTCAGCGGTGCCACGAACACCAGCCCCTTGCCGCCTTGCTCGTGCTCGCCGTGCTGCCGCCGGGCGATCACGAATTCCAGGTTCGCCCCGGCCTCGGCCAGGACCGCCAGTTTCTCCCCCAACCCGCCCGGCCGATCCTCGATCTCCCCTGCGTAGACGTCAACCTTCGTGATCTCGACTGCCACGATGCTCCTCCTTTTGCCTTGTTCCTGGGCCGCGACCGTTGACGCGTATTCACGCGTGTTGCTGGCTTGGCCGGCTTTCTCGCTGCCCTGGCATGGTTGCCGATCGAACCCTTGTCCTGTGAAATACCGAGACGATACGTCAGACTATTCTAGGACCTATCTTCGTGACCGGCCCGTGTTGCACGCCGCTATGGTTGCGTTTACCTTGTGGGCTTTGCGGGTACCATCGGAACATGAAGAAGACTTCCACCTACCTCAAAGCCAGGAAATCGTCCGGCCAGAAGATCTCGATGCTGACCTGCTACGACTACCCGACGGCCCGGATGCAGGACGCGGCGGGCATCGACGTGATCTTCGTCGGCGACAGTGTCGGCACGAACGTCCTGGGCTACGAGCACGAGCGGCAGGTGACGCTGGCGGACATGATGCATCACCTCAAGGCCGTCCGTCGCGGCGTGTCGCAGGGGTACCTGCTGGTCGACCTGCCGTACATGACTTACGAAACCCCCGAGGCGGCGCTGGATAGTGCCGAGGGGCTGCTGGCCCTGGGCGCGGATGGTGTGAAGCTGGAGGGGTTCCGGCCCGAGGTCATCCAGCACCTGGCCCGGCGAGGCATCGAGGTCTGGGCCCACTTGGGTCTGAACCCTCAACTGCACGAGAAGAAGGGGCTGCAGGCCAAGACGGCGGCCATCGCGGAGGAACTACTCGGTCAGTCGCTTCATCTGCAGCAGGTCGGGGCGGCCTTTCTGGTCCTGGAGATGATCCCGGAGGAGGTCGGCCGGCTGGTGACTCAGCGGCTTTCCATTCCCACGATTGGTATCGGGGCAGGCCGGCACACGGACGGCCAGGTACTGATCGTGCACGATCTGCTCGGCATCAACCCGTTCGACCTGCGGCACGTCACGAAGTATGAGGACCTGAACGCCCGCGCGCTCGACGCCACCCGCCGCTACGTCCAGGATGTCGCGGAAGGCCGCTTCCCCCGCGAGGAGAACGTCCGCCATCTTAAGGCGGAGGAACTGGCGGCGCTGCAGGCTTGGGCTCAGTTTGAATAGCGCCGGTACGTCAGGGTTGAGGCAGGCCTTGGGTGTGGGCCTTCTCGACGGCCTTACCGAGCGCACGTTGGGACTGCTCCACCATAACCTTGTTCTGGTCCTTTCGGCGTCCATCCCCGGCCCGGTGCAGTTGTGTACGTCGATGAAGAACGAACCGTAACCGATCGAATCGGACCAGGTTTTCTCTCGGAGGATGTCCTCATCGGTCAGCACGTACTCGCCGATGATCCGCCGGCTCTCGCGGGTACCCAACAGGGCCGCCGTCGAGATCAGATAGCACTGCTCCGTCCCCCGGATATACTTGCCGAAGACGGGGATCATGTGGAATGCCTGCCGCCGGCTGTGGCTTTGTTGCCCATCACCGCTCCGCAAGGTATCAGGAACGAGTGCCGTCGAAATCGAACGAGACGGAGTCGCTGCCGGGGAATGCGATTGTGATCATCCCGGACATCGAGCCGTAGCGGACCGTACCCTTGACGGTAACGTAGGTCACGCCCTGCCGCTTGCCCTCGGCGAACTCAACGTAGCCTTTGACGGTGAAGTCGTCGCCGGTGACGGTCGTGTGGGACGTGGCGGTGTAGGCATCGCCGTTGTCCAGGTGCGACTGGCCATCGAAGTCCAGGTCAAGCGAGTCCTTATAGGTGCTGATCTGCAGTTGCGTCAGGTCGCCGCGGTAGTCGAAGACGATTTTGCCGACGAAGGTCGTGCCCGGGTTGCGGCTGACCGCGTGCCACGTCCCTGCCAACGGGTTGATCGTGCCAGGCGTGAAGCTTCCGCAGCGGGTCAGCGGAAGGACAAGCACTCCCGAGAGCAGCGTCATCAACATGCGTACCGCTATGGCATATGTCCTGGCAAAGCGCATGGTTGGATCTCGCATCTGGCACCTGACCGCAAGGCCGTGGTGGCCTGTGCATTGCAGTGGTTATAGATGCCTGGTCGATCGCACGCAAGCGGCTCGGGCCGGCTTGACGCGCCCTGCCGGGGCAATAGACTGCCCGAGATATCGTTGAGCCGGGAGAACACGGACAGGGAGGTTCATTCATGCGTTATCATGGCGTGGCGACCTGCAGTACTGTTGTGATGATGATGGCGGTGGTCCTGGCCCTGGGCAGTCTTTCTGTCCACGCGGCCAGCCAACCGGTCACGAAGAAACCGGCCCCCGCCAAAAAGCGCACGACTACCGCTTCGGCGGCCCGGCCCAAGAAGGCCACCGCAGCCAGCAAGCCCCAGCTGTCCGCCGCCACACAGCCCGCCACCGAGGCCGAACCGGCCGACGAGTCGCAGCCGATGGCCGAGCCTGAGGCCGCTGCCGATAGCATGCCCGCCGTGCCTCCTCCGCCGGCTGGTGTCGAAACGCCCTTGGCCGCGGCTGCGTCCGCTTCCGAGCCGGCCTCGGCCGAGTTGACCCCTGTTGACATCCCTGTTGCCTCCGCACCGATCGAATCCCCCGCGTTGCCTGGGACTCCATCGGCCGCCGCACCCGAGGTTGCCGTCGGCACCGCCACCCGTGTCGCCTCGCGGAAGATCTCGATCGGTCAGGCCATCGTTCTGGGCATCGTGGAGGGGCTCACGGAGTACCTGCCGGTCTCGTCAACGGGCCATCTAATCCTGGCGGGCTACTGGCTGGGCCTGACTCGCGAGACGGACGAGCCGGGCGTCCTTGGTGGACATAAATTGGAGAAGGTGCCGGCGATCGATGCCTTTGAGATCGTGATCCAACTCGGCGCGATCCTGGCGGTACTGGGGCTCTATCGCAAGCGGGTCGGGCAGATGGCCCAGGGCCTGATGCGGCGCAACGAGCAGGGGCTGCGGCTGGTGGGCTTGCTGCTGGTGGCGTTTCTGCCGGCGGCCGTGGTGGGGCTGGCCCTGCACAAGAAGATCGAGGAGCACCTGTTCGGCCCGATGCCGGTGGTGGTGGCCCTGGCGGTCGGCGGCGTGCTGATGATCGTTGTCGAGCACTTCTTCTGGACCCGCCGCAAGGCTCGGATTCACGAGGCGACCCAGACCCGTTCCATGATGCCAGTGGGAGCCGCCCGCTCCGGCGGCAGTGGTCCAGTGGTCAACGTCCGCACACCTAAGCAGGCGAGTTCGTACTTTACCCGCGTCGATACGATGCTGCTGTGGCAGGCAGTCGTCATCGGCGCCGCCCAGTGCCTGGCGCTCTGGCCCGGCACGTCGCGCAGCATGATCACGATGCTGGCGGCGCTGGTGGTCGGGCTCGATATGGCGGCGGCGGCGGAGTTCAGTTTCCTGCTGGCCCTGCCGACGCTCGGGGCCGCGACGCTCTATTCGGGCGCCAAACACTGGCATGAGTTGATGGCCTCGGCAGGGGCCGGCGGCCTGCTGGTGGGCCTGATCGTCAGCGGCATCGTGGCGGCCGTTGCGGTCAAGGGCTTCGTATATTGGCTGACCCACCGAGGGCTTCTGCCCTTCGGGATCTATCGGATTGTCATGGCTCTGGTGCTGATCGTATACTTCCTAGGCTGAGCCCGTGTCAGCGGCCAAGGGGTAGTTGCGAATGGCGTAATGCACGCGCTGGCCTGGTGCCCCGCCGTCCGTCGCAGCCTGGGGCACGCCATTTTGTCATGCGTCTCCCAGGACTCAGCCGAAGGCCACTTGTACGGCCTGGCCTTCGGGTGCGACATCCGTACGGGTCGGCCCGTCTTGGTGCTGCACAGTCAGTCGCAGGTGTCTGGCGGATTCTCGTTGGATCTCCAGGTCGAACGCGTGCCCGAATGCGCGAACGCCTCGCAGCGAGGCATGCTCGACAGTCAGGATGCCGTCGAAGTGCATCCGCCGCAGGGGGGCATGGCCCGGATGCACCTCCTTGCCGTCCAGCAGGACGGGGGGCTCGAAGTCACTGGCGAAGGTCTGCTTCGGGTAGCCGCGGAAGTCATCCGGCCAGCCGCGCAGCGTCGGCCAGATGATTGTTCGTGGCAAGATCAGTTCACGCCGGCGGTTGACCTCGAGCCGTACGATCACGCTGATCCGCCGGCCGCTCATCTCGAGGTGATCGCGATGGGGTAGCCGGCTGTCCTGGCTGACCAGCCATTCAATCCCGTCCCCGCTGAGTTGCCAGCGGTCTGGCGTAACGCTTGTATCTGGGTGAGCCTCAGGCGGCATCGTTCACCGGTTTTCCTTGTTGGCTCGCGAGAGGCGCGGTCACGTTGCGACTCGGTCTTACTTGATATTATGGAACACTTGGCACCATAGCCGCCTGCCGCAATGCGGCCAAGGCCGACAATCGCATGGCAGCCTTTGCTTTGGACTCGCTGGCTGTCGATGAAATTGTACGCCCCTGTCGCGGTCGCTGCCCTTGCGTCCTGCGGGCCAGACTATACCCTG
>JANYLN010000042.1 GCA_025357795.1 Planctomycetota bacterium | reverse complement strand
CCCGCTCTGGAGTGATCCGGACAACGGCTTGTTCGTGCAGTACCTACGTAGCGGCAAAGTTCCCGGCGCCAAGACCATCGACGACGTCAAGCGATTCTACGAGGCCAAGGTACCCATGGGTCGCGGGTGCACCACCGCTGACGTAATGAAGGCCATCTATTATCTCATGGACCAGAAATACGAAACCGGTCAGGCCGTACCCGTGACCGGCGGACAGGTGATGCTATCATGACGACCATCCCAACCACGCAGTACGCCGTGCAGCTCGTCGGCCCGGGTCAGGTGAAACTCAACACGGACAAGGAAGTCTTTCGTCCCGGCCCACACCAGATCCTCGCCAGGGTCGAGTGCGTCGGCCTGTGCTTCTCCGACCTGAAGCTTCTCAAGCAGTTTAGCCAGCATCCGCGTAAGAGCGAGATCGTCGCCGGCCTGACCAGCGACGTACTCGCCGAGATTCCCAGCTACGTTCCCGGGGACAAGCCCACCGTGCCAGGCCACGAGGTCACCTGTCGCATCGTCGCGGCAGGCGCGAAGGTCAAGCACCACAAGGTCGGTGAGCGGGTCCTGGTGCAGGCGGACTTTCGCAATCTGCCGACGGCGGGCTCCAACGGCGCCTTCGGTTACAATTTCGAGGGCGCCTTGCAGGAATACGTCCTGCTCGACGAGCGGGTTGTCATGACCGCAGACGGCGAGCGATTGCTGATCCCCGCGTCCGACGACCTGAGCGCCTCAGCCATCGCCCTGGTCGAACCGTGGGCCTGCGTCGAGGATTCCTACGTCAACCTCGAGAGGCAGACGCTCCGCCCCGGCGGCAAGGTGCTCATCGTCGCCGAGGGACCGGCCCCGGATGTTGACTCGCTGCACCTGCCCCTGGCCAAGGAAGGCAAACCCGCCCAGATCCTTGTGATCGCGCCGCCGGACGTCGCCGGGCAGCCCAACGATTCTTTCGACGACATCATCTATTTTGGGGCGGACGCGAAGATCATCGAGATCCTCAACGACAAACTCGCTTCCCACGGCGTTATCAATATCGTACTGGGCGGAAAGAAGATTGGCCAGGATGTCTCCGTCGGTGTCGGCCGCGTCCACTACGGATCGACCCGCTGGATAGGTACGACCTCGTCCAACCCAGCCGAGTCCTATACGCACATTCCCGCCAGTGGCGAACTGCGACGCGGCGAGAAGATCGCCGTCATCGGGGCTGGTGGGCCGATGGGCCAGATGCACGTCATCCGCGCGATCTGCTCGGGCGTAAGCGATATCGAGATCGTCTCAACCGACATGGACGATGCCCGGCTGGAATCGCTCAACAAGAAGGCCGCCCCGCTCGCCAAGGCCAACGCCGTCCGGCTCCGCATGGTCAACACCCGCCGGACACCGCTGCAGGAGACGTTCAGCTACATCGCCCTGATGGCGCCGGTCGGTGCGCTCGTGGCCAGTGCCATCCGCGACAGCCTGCCCGGCTGCCTGATCAACATCTTCGCCGGCATTCCCGCCCCCACCAAACAGAGCCTGGACCTGGACACGTGCATCGCCAACCACTGCTATATGTTCGGCACGAGCGGCTCGGTGATCCGGGACATGAAGATCGTACTGGCCAAGGTGCAAAGTGGCCGACTGGACACCAATTGTTCGGTGGATGCCATCTGCGGCATGGCTGGGGCAGTCGAGGGGCTCGCGGCCGTCGAGAACCGCACGCTGGCCGGCAAGATCCTCGTCTACCCCATGCTGCACGATATGGGCCTGATCCCCCTGTCGCAGCTGCACAATCACCTGCCGACCGTCGCCGCCAAACTCGACGATGGCAGTTGGACCAAGGCCGCCGAGGACGAATTACTTCGCGTGGCGGCGAAATAGCGATCTGCGGGAGAGGCACCTGCCATGAAGACCTTTACAGGCTTTGGTTTCGGTCCGATCCAAAGCGCCCTGTTCCTGTTCGAGGCGTACCAATCGGGGCATTTCTCGCGGTACGTGGCAGCCGAGGTCGATCCGGCCCTGGTCCAAGCCGTGCGTAGAAACGGCGGGGCCTACACGATCAACATCGCCCGCAAGGACCGCATCGACCAGGTTACCGTCAAGGGGGTGGAGCTGTACAACCCGCGTGAGGCAGCTGACCGGGGCAAGATCCTCTCCGCCGTCGCCGACGCGGACGAACTGGCCACGGCGCTTCCCAGCGTCAATTTCTACGACTCGGGCGACCCGGCGAGCGCAGCGCAGATGCTCGCGGAGGGTCTGTTGCTACGCAAGACCCACAAGGCTACGGTCGTCTACGCCGCGGAGAACCACAATCAGGCGGCGGAGATCCTCACAGAGAAACTCGCCAGGCATGCCCCCCCCGCTGTCCTGCGGAACGTACAGATCCTCAACACCGTCATCGGCAAGATGAGCGGTGTCATCACCGAACCCGATGTCATGCACCGGATGCGCCTCGCCCCGATGACCCCGAGCACCCCACGCG
>JANYLN010000311.1 GCA_025357795.1 Planctomycetota bacterium | reverse complement strand
GCCTGCCGACACATTGCCCGCCGCATCCTTGGCCCAGCCGTAGAGGGTCTTGAGCCCCGCGCCGCTGCACGTGTAGTTCGTGGGCGCCGTGGCGCCCCAGCCAGCCGCGCTCGCCGCCGGCTTCGTCGCGCTCTCCGTAACCAGGTAGCCCGTCACACCGACATTATCCGTGGCCGTAAAGGCGGTGATGGCAACCGCCAGACTCGTGCCCGTTGCCGGCACGCTGAAGCCGGTCACGCTGGGGGCGATGGTATCGGGTAAAGTGATCGTCACGGTATCGTTCAGACTGTTCGAGACGTTGCCGGCGGCATCCTTCGCCCAGCCATAGGCGGTCTTGACGCCCGCGCCGCCGAAGGTGTAGCTCGCAGGGGCCGTAGCGCTCCAGCCAGCCGTGGTCGCGCCAGGCTTCGTGGCGCTCTCGGTAACCATGTAGCCGGTGACCCCGGTGCTATCCGTGGCGATAAAGGAGCTGATTGCCACGGTCAAGCTCGTCGCCGTCGCAGCCATGCTGAAGGCGGTGACGGTCGGGGCGGTCGTGTCGCCCGTCGACGGCTTGCTGGAGGCATTGCCGGGGAAGGTCCCGGCGTTGATCTCCACGAGGTTGGTGAACCCGTCGCCGTCGGAATCGATGCTGTCCAGCCCGGCATAACTGTCGCCGTTGGACAGGAAGTCATTGCCATACGCATTCAGCGGCGTCGTCGAAGGCCCGTGGCAGACCGTGCACAGGTTGCCGGCCTGGCCCGACTGGGTCGACAGGCTGCTCAGCGGCGAGGACGGATACGTGTTCTTGAACCTCGTGGCGTAGCTGGACACTCCATAGCTGACGCCTGTACTGGCCATCACGATGGCCGGCGCTACGAGCAGAGCCAACAGTCTTCGATTCATTGCTTGTCCTTTCACAAAAACAGGAAAACAGAACTACGACCCGATCTGCACCCCCTACTCGGGGCACATGCATCCTGCGATTCGTAGGATGTTAGTCGGACTGGCGGGAACGAAAGACGAACGCACGCTGCGAACCATCACGGGCAAGCAGGGGAATTCATGGCTACGGGGAGAAACTACCAACACCATGACCGCAACAATACGCATTCCTCGGCCGATGTCAATACAGAATTGACAAAGTCACCGCACATGGCGACGGGCGCGTCCCGGATTCATATGGGAGCATTCCGGGCCGATATGGATAGAGGATAGTAATATGAGAAGATGGCGGTCTGATCGACAGGCCCAAGCGGCCGGCCCTCGTCGGCCGGACCGCGCGCCAGCCCTTGCAACACTCGGCCAACCCGCCATCGGAGGCAATCACTTACGCCTCGCCTGGCAAATGTGTCCTACCGGCAGGAACATCTTCTCCGGCCGAATACCGCCCGGTCCCGTTAAATTCCCTTGACGTCCCCGTAACCTTTCCGTACAGTGCGAACGCCGCCGGTCCGATAAGGCCCTCGTTATAGACTGGTGCGCGTGGAGGCAGGCAAAACGAGGACCCCGAATTCTCCGCCAGGCCTGCCCCCAGGATGAAACGTGGACGTGATGTGTGCCTCAGCGGATGCGTGACATGGCAGCCAACCCCGCCCTCGAATATCCATCGGCGATCTGGACGCGCGGCGCCCGCCTGCCGTCAGTGCCTGTTCAAGTAGTATAGAACAGTAGAACCAGGAGATCTCCATGACTTCCTCTCGCCGTGACCTCTTTCGTGTAGGCGGAGGCAACCTGCTGCGGAAACTCGCCGAGTTCGCCTCCGGCAGCCTCGACCGCATCGCCTGCCCGCCGCCCAAGTCCGCCGACGAGGCCGGCCACGCGCTGCGCGGCCTGAACCTCAAAGGCCGCAGCGTCCCCGCTTTTGGCCAGCCCGACGTGTCCGGCGTCAATCCCCCATCGCCCCACGAGGCCCCCGCTCCCAGCCAGCCGGGCGGCACGGACCCCGGCGAGCGGTAACGGCACGATTCCCCCGCAAGTCGCCGCGACGGCCCCATCGGGGCTCCGCCGCGCCGTCTACCTGCCGGATTACTGTTTAGATCGGAGTCTGTTTATGTGTAGCGTCAGGCATGAGCGCCAGGTGCCATTGGTCCTGCGCTGTTGCAGCACCATGCTGTCGCTCCCGCTAGAGATAATCGGAAAACGCTCTAGTGGCGCTTTAGGTTTTGCGTACAGGGTGGGAAGTGAAAAGGAGAGTCGAGTATGGATCTGACCCGTCGAGACATCCTCAAAGCGTCGACTGTCGTAGCCGCCGGACTCGGACTGCAGTCCGCCGGCGTGCTGAAACTGGAGCGCGCCTTCGGCCTGGAGTCCACGGCCGGCGGCCTGTCCGTCATCTGGATTCAGGGCCAGTCCTGCAGCGGCTGCTCGGTCTCGCTGCTCAACAGCATCTACTATGACACGATCGACCACCTGCTGACCAGCACCCTGGACCTCAACTATCACCCCACGATAATGGCCGCCGCCGGCAGGACCGCCCAGGCCGCCGCCCAGGCCGCCTATGCCAGAGGCAACTATGTCCTCGTCGTCGAAGGCGCCATCCCCACCGGCGCCAACGGCAACTACTGCACGATCTGGGACGGGATGACCGCCCAGACCGCCGTCCGCCGCTATGCCTCCCGCGCCAGCTACATCGTCGCGGCCGGCGCCTGCGCCAGCTTCGGCGGCATGGCCGGCGGCTCACCCAATCCCACCGGGGCCAAAAGCGTCAAGGCCATCCTGGCCCAGCAGACCGGCGGCAGGCACTCCGATGACCACGAGTCCGACGAGGATCACGCCTCGACCCCGCCCGCTTTCTCTGCTCCCTTGGTCAATCTCCCCGGTTGCCCGGTCCACCCCGACTGGATCGTCGGCACGATCGCCTACATCCTCGCCAACGGCAAGGCGCCCTCCCTCGATGCCAATGGCCGCCCTACCGACTTCTATGCCGAAACCGTCCACAGCCACTGCCCGCTGCTCGGTAGCGTCGAGGCCACCACCCTGGGCGAAGGCTTCCATTGCCTCCGCGGGCTTGGCTGCCACGGCCCAACCACCTACGCCGACTGCCCCAGTCGCAAGTGGAACTCCCCCGCCGCCGGCACCCCCGGTGTCAGCTGGTGCGTCCTGGCCGGGTCCCCCTGTATCGGCTGTACCGAACCGACCTTCCCCGATGGAATGAGCCCGTTCTACTTCGGTCCCCGCGTCGGAGGCGCTTGATCGCTCCCGCACCCCGATCGGTAATGGAAGTCGAAGTCCCCGGCTCGTTATAAGGAATTAGTATATGGCAACAACCATCAAAATCAGTCCCGTGACGCGGATCGAAGGCCATCTCGACGTCTCACTCACCGTCGACGCCGTCCACGGCGTCAATCAGGTCGTCGATGCCAGGTGTACCGGCCCGATGTTCCGCGGGTTTGAAAAAATACTCCTGGGCCGCGACCCCCGCGATGCCACTCACTACACCCAGCGCATCTGCGGCGTCTGCCCCGTCTCGCACGCCATGGCCTCGACCATGACGCTCGAGGCCGCCTTCAACGTCGCCCCGACCGACAACGGCCGCATCGTCCGCAACCTCATCCTGGGCGCCAACTACATCCAGAGCCACATCCTGCATTTCTACCACCTGGCCGCCCCGGACTACATCGACACCACTGGCATCCTCGATATGTCCCCCTGGACGCCCCGCTTCGTCACCCCCGATATGGCCAGGGGAAGCCTGGCCGCCGCCCTGGTCGGCCACTACGTCCAGGCCCTCGCGATGCGCCGCACCGCCCACCAGATGGGCGCGCTCTTTGCCGGCAAGATGCCCGGCCCGTTCAGCCTCGTCCCCGGCGGGACCTCCAAGGCCGTCGATGGCATAACCATCAACAACTTCCGCAACCTGCTCACCCAGCTCCGCGGCTTCATCGACGGCACCTTTGTCCCCGACGCCCAACTCCTCTTCCAGACCTTTGTGCCCTACCAGCGGATCGGAAAGGGCTACGGCAACCTCCTGGCCTACGGCGTCTTCAACCAGGACACCGCCGGCAGCGCCAGACTGCTCGCCTCCGGCCGCTACACCAATGGCCAGCTCCAGACCGTCGATCCCAACCAGATCCGCGAGTACGTCGCGTACTCCTGGTACAGCTCCGCCAGCGGCCTGAACCCCGCCAACGGCGCTACCCAGCCGCAGTTCGGCAAGGCCAATGCCTACTCCTTCATCAAAGCCCCTCGCTACCAGAATACCGTCCACGAGGTCGGCCCCCTGGCCCGCATGTGGGTCAACGGCGACTACCGCTACGGCATCTCCGTCATGGACCGCATCGTCGCCCGCGCCTTCGAGACCAAGAAGATCGCTGATGCCATGGATGGCTGGCTCAACCAGCTCCAGCCCGGCGGCCCCGCCTACAACCCCGACACCACCCCCGCCAGCGCCACGGGCATCGGCCTGACCGAGGCCCCGCGCGGTGCCCTGGGCCACTGGATCAAGATCGCCAACAGCAAAATCGCCGGCTACCAGATCATCACCCCCACCGCCTGGAACGCCTCGCCCCGCGATGACCGAGGCCAACCCGGTGCCATCGAAAAGGCCCTGATGGGTACTCCCGTGGCCGACCTGAACCAGCCCATTGAGGTCCTCCGGGTCATCCACTCGTTCGACCCGTGCCTGGCATGTTCGGTGCATATGGTCCGCCCCGGGCGCAATGCCCAGCGGATCACCATGACAGCCTGACACGTCCGCGCGACCGCACCAGGTCCCGGCGGCAAGGGCCCCG
>JANYLN010000289.1 GCA_025357795.1 Planctomycetota bacterium | reverse complement strand
GGTGCGGTGGCTGACCTGGCGGGCGTTCCAATTGGGCGGGCAGTTGGGGCTGGGGTTTGAGGCAGCGGAGGAGTAGACTGAGGCGTTCTTGCTGCGGATTGCCCATCCCACGGTCTTAGCTGTTCGTGGAGCACGCTCTGGGCCGGGGCTTTCGTCCCGATTCGTGCGGGTAGCCGCGTGGAGGGATTCCCCGGGGAGCAAACGCCATGGGCCTTCGTCGGGGGGGCCATGCGTGGCTGCCGGGGGTCCTGGAAGCAAAGGACGTGGGACACGGCGAGTCGTGGTGCTGGGCCTTGTAGAATTCCAAGGAGTTCTCCTTGACGGCGGACGGAGAGACCTGCCGCGGTGATGGCAGGGCCAGATCCCCTCGCAAAGAGTGATGGTCCTGAATCTCCCCCGGGCCCTACGACGAGCGCTGTCTTTGCCACGGTCACTGGTGGATTCGAGTGATGACCCCGATTCTCCGTTTGCCGCTAGCGTCCTGGACCACGAGGCGGCCGACCGACTCCTGCGACGGTTCCAGGCAGATCACCAGGCCGTCGGGCCGCATCGCCTGCAGGTAGGGGCCCTTGATCAGCGCTAGAGGCTGGCTGGCCGGGGCGCTGGCAGCGGCGGGGTCAGGATTGCTCCGCGGCAACCTGTGCAGAGGCAGGATTGCAGACAGCCAGCAGGACCACAACCAGACAAGTTGGCAGCCAGCGAACACAATACCTGCGACTCATGCGATTCTCCGATCCAGGATTAGTACCTGGGTTCATCTTATTCGGTTTGCCGCGTTGCTGCTACTTGGGGAGGGGGTGGTCTTGCGTAGGGCACCGAGGGGGTCAGCGCGAATCTGACAGTTCTTGACGCTACCGGCAACCCATCGTAGATTTGGCCCCATATCTTCATCCGAGAATACGAGGCAACCCAATGTCCGACGAAGCCGTGCCGCAATCCAGTATCATCCTCTACCAGACCGAAGATGGCCGGACCCGCATCCAGTGCCGGTTCGAGGAGGAGACGCTGTGGCTGACGCAGGCGCTGATCGCGGAGTTGTTTCAGAAGGACGTGCGCACCATAAATGAGCACCTGGTAAACATTTACGACGAACAGGAGCTGGCTGCCGAGGCAACTATCCGGAGATTCCGGATAGTTCGACGGGAGGGTCCGCGTGAGGTGGCTCGCGAGATTGAGCATTACAGTCTCTCCGCTATCCTGGCCGTCGGCTACCGGGTCCGCAGTGCTCGGGGCACCCAGTTTCGCCAATGGGCGACGGCCCGCTTGAGCGAGTACCTGGTGAAGGGTTTCACCATGGACGACGAGCGGCTGCGAAATCCGCCCGGCCCCGGCGTGCCCGACTACTTCGATGAGTTGCTGGAGCGCATCCGCGATATCCGTGCCAGCGAGAAGCGAGTGTATCTGCGGGTGCGGGAGATCCTCGCCCTGGCAGCCGACTATCAGCCAGCCGAAGCGCAGACGCAAGCTGTCTTCCAGACCGTCCAGAACAAGTTGCACTTCGCCGCCACCGGTCACACCGCCCCGGAGCTGATCGCCGAGCGGGCCGATGCCGCCGCACCCAACATGGGGCTGACCAGTTGGAAGGGCGGCCTCGTGCGTAAGGGCGACGTGACGGTGGGCAAGAATTACCTCCGGGCCGGCGAGATCGAGGAACTGAACCGGATCGTGGTGATGTTCCTGGACTTCGCCGAAGACCAGGCCCGGCGGCGCAAGCAGATCTTCCTCCGCGACTGGCAAACCCGGCTGGATGAGTTCCTGCAGTTCAACGACCGCAACGTACTGCTCGACGCCGGCAAGGTGAGTCGCGAGGCGGCCGACCAGAAGGCTGTGGCCGAGTACGAGCAATTCGCCGCCCGCCGGCGGGAGCACCTGGAAGCCGAGGCGCTAAGGGAACTGGAGGATCAGGCGAGGAAGCTCCCCAAGGCAAAGAAGCCGGGCGAGGGCGGTGAGACGTGAAGGGCGCGAACAACGGAAGCGAATTGGGACATGCGCGTGACGTCCCCGGATAGGTAGGATATAGGAGTGGAGAGATGTCATGCGCCCGTGGGCTGGCATGGTTTCGCGTCCAGCAGCAGCAGAACAAACCCTTTTTGCGCAAGCCTTACCTCAAGTACGGCCAGTGTCTTGGGATTTGGAGCTACTTCTTTCAACTAGGGGGGATCTTGGGAGCGAAACACTGTGCGAATCCAGATGCCTTTGGGCATGCATTTCTGGGGGCGCACGGGCCATCCGGCGCCATGCGGGGGGTCTTCGAAGGGATAGCGCATCGCCTCACGGCAAAATTCCCCAGCGACTCAATGATGTTCTTGGACTATGTCTTAGCAGACTTCACTGAACGAGCAGGCTACGCATGCGACCTGGGTGTATTCGTTCTTGAGCACGCACTTAAGAAGATGTCTCCCAGGGTCGCCATGGCCAGAGCCCGCGGCTACGCAGCCACAGATAGCTTACCACTAATCAAAGGTGCAGGCCGTCACCCGGGCAGGGCACAGGGGCTGCACCTGACGGGGCCAACACGCGTTCTACCCGAACTCCACTATCCCGCTTCGCTGCTTCCAGCGGAACTCTGCGCGTTCCGGAAAATATGGCCACATTCTTCCGGATATTCTGGCCACCATCTTTGATTCCGGCGTGGCAGCCGGTGGGCCAAAGGGGGGCTGTCGTGGACAGGATCTTGAGAGTAGATGCGAGCGTGCCTCCTTCTGGTCCTCGGCTCGGTGTGCTGCTGTCAGGGGCCGGTGCGGCCGGGGCCGGTCCCGGTGGGAGTACCCGTGAGGCTGGAGCCGGTGCTTTGGGGGACGGTTTGGCGGGGGACGAGCAGGTCGCCTATGTCGTAGACGCGGAGGGTCAGGTTGGTGCTGAGGTCCTCGCGCGTGGAGATCGTCAGGATGCTGCCTTCGATCGCCCAGTCGAGTTGGGTGAGGTTGGCGATGCTGGCGCTGACCTGCTGGAGGAGCAGTTCGGTCACCTTTCGCCAGGCGATGTTCGTCAGCCTGGGGAGCGTTACCTCCTGCTGGGGGGGGATGCCGAATTGCTGGAGGGCGGGCCAATTGACGACGATGTTCAGGCCGCTGTCGCGGCGGATGCGGTCGATGGCGTCGGCGAAGGGCACGGGGGGTTCGAAGCTGATCTGGGGGACGAGGGCGGCGAACTGGCGGCGGGTCTGGCGGGTGGGCTTGTCCTCCATCCGCTGCGAGGCGCCGTAGCGCTCCTGCCGGCGGACGATCTGGGCCCAGTTGCCCGGGTAGCGTATGTAGGTCTCCTGGGGAGTCCGGGTGACGTCGTCCTGGATGCGAAAGACCTGGTCGGGGCGGGGGAGCGGCTGGGACGGGGCGAGGAGGGCCTGCTTCTGTACCGCGTGCTGGGCGCGGCTGAGGTAGTCGGCGCGGGTTGCGCGCTGCTGGTCGGTCAGGGCCGATGGATCGAGGTGCTGCAGGAGGTCGCGGGCGTGGACGTAGTAGGCGGCCTTGTAGAGATCGATCGCTCGTTGCAGATCCTGGCTGGCAGCGCCAAGGGCTACGGTGCAGGTTAGTGCCAGCACTGTCAAGTACATTCC
>JANYLN010000267.1 GCA_025357795.1 Planctomycetota bacterium | reverse complement strand
GTGCGGAGGATGAAACATGAGGGTTCTACATGCTTGCGTGGTGCTTGCGGCAGCGGTGCTGGCCGCGGCGGTCCCGGCGTATGCCTTAGATGTCCAAGGGGACGTGCTGGGTGCCGCCTGCGGGACGTTCACGGATCCGATGTCCCATTGGATGCTGGACGAAGGGGCGGGCAACCAGGCGTGGGACTGTGGGCCGAACCAGTTCCATGGCGCGATTCTCGGAGCCGGGACATGCAACGGTGTGCTCTGCGGGGCGAAGCAGTTCGGATCGAGCGCCTACGTCAGCGTGCCGGCGACGGGGGCCTTGCCCGCGGCGATCAGTAACCTGCAGACCGGCACGATCAGCGTCTGGTTCAACTTCAGCGAGGTTCCATCGGCCAAAGGCATCTGGCCGATCATCTACATTGGTGACGGCGTTGGCGGGGTCGGCAACTGCAGCCTGATCCTCGAGATCGGGCACTTCCAGCCGGAGACGAAGCTCTATTTCACCGTGCTGGCCGGCGACAGGCCGATCCTGTGCTTCGACTCGGGCAGCCAACTGCTGACCAACACCTGGTACCACTTCGCCGCGGTCGTCGGCAGTGACTTCAACACCGGCTACCTCAATGGCCAGGAGATGACAACCCGCCACTACAACTTCGGCGGGCCGACGACCCGCTACTTCCTGGCGGACGTGCCGAACAAGAGCGTATTCTGGATCGGCCGGGGCTTCCTGTGGGTCTTCCCGAACGACCAATATTTCAAGGGCCAGATCGACGACGTGCGGATCTACGATCGGCCGCTCAGCAGCCAGGATGTCGGCAAGTATTACGCTTGGGCGACCCGCCAGCCTCGCGGCGACATCGATACCGACACTCACGTGGGCGTGATCGACCTGCTATATTTCGTTGATAGCTGGCAGACCGTCTCCAGCGACGCCTTGTACAACATCCACGCCGACTTCAACGGCGACAACCGGGTGGACCTGGCCGACCTGGTGATCCTGGTTATGAACTTCGGGCTGTAGTGACCATGTGGGCCCGAATCTCCTCGACCATCGCCTTCACATTGACCGGGGCGGCGTATGAGGGGATGCTGTTGCCGGAGGCGGGGATGTATCGGCCGGGGGAGTCCATCTCCGCGAACATGTCGCGCACGAACTGGCGCACCTGGTCCGGCGTGCCGCGGGCCAGCAGGCCGAGATCGACGTTGCCGATGAGGGTCAGGTGCGGGAATGTGCGGCGGATGGCGGGAATGTCCATGCAGCCATGCTCGATGGGGTTGAGGGCGCTCATGCCCAGGGGCACGAGGTCGTCGAGCATGTTCATGAGGTTGCCGTCGCTGTGGAAGATCCAGGGCAGCTCAATCGCGGCAGCGACTTGCTTCGCGTAGGGCAGGACGACTTCGCGGAGGATCCGCGGCGAGTAGATCGGGCCGGTCTTGAAGGCGAAGTCGTCGAAGGACCAGACGAAGTCGATGCCCATCGTCTGGACCTTGTCCAGCACGCGGCAGGTCCAGTCGGTGTAGCGCTGGAGGATCGTGCGCAGCAGGGCGTGGTCTTCCAGGCAGGCGATGGAGAAGGCCTCCATGTCCATGGTTTGCCAGATGTGGCCTATGCCGGTGGAGATGCTGACACTGAGGGCGAATTCGTCCTTGGCATCGATGAGGCGCTGCAGGTCGTCCCAGAGTTTGGGCGTCAGGTCGGGCATGACGAGTTTGGCCAGGCTGGCCTGATCGGTGATCAGGCCGGCGTAGGTGTGCGGGTCGCGGATACGCGGGGCCATGCTGTAGCGATAGGAGGCCTCGAGGTTGCACAGGCCGATCGCGCGGTTGATACGCTTGTCGAGTTCGAGCACGGCCAGGTCGTACTCGATCGATGGTCCAGGCGGCAATTCCGGGAAGGGACCGAGGTCCATCGCCTGCATCACGACGCGGCGGTCGAGGCCGTGCTCGATCCAGGGCAGCGGATCGGCGGGCTTGCCTTGCAGGAGGGAAAGGACGCGGTCGCGCGGGGTGGCGTTCATAAGGATCCTCCTATCTGTAGCAGTCCGGCGATCGTGCCGCCGAGGACCAGGGCTTCCTGCTCTTTCGGCAGGTTGAGGAACTTCACGCGGGCGAGTTCCACGCCGCAGCGCAGGGCCATCGGAGCGGAAGATCATCTTGTGCGTCAAGCCGTCGGTGGCGGCGAGCTCCAGCCATTGGTGGTCGCAGACGCTGGAGGTGTCGCTATGGCCGGCATGTACGTGCGAGTCGGCGATCATGATACGTCCATGATAACGAACCGGCGGCCGGCCTCAAGGAAGGATGGTTGGATAACGAGGGGAACGGCCATGGCAGTTCGGCTGCTACGCCGTCGGGCGAACGGTTGGCCTGCTATGACTCTTGGACGATCTGGACGGCGTAGCGATCGGTGGCGAGGGCGGCGAAGCGGTCGAATTCCTCGAGCGTGAGCGGTTGCGGGAGGGGTTGGCGGGCCGGGATGTGGCGTTTCAGTTCGGTGTGATAGCGGATGAACGAGGCGTAGTCGCGAGGGAATTCCTGTTCGTCGACGCCGATGAAGCGGGCGGTGGATTGTGCCTGGTTGAGGATCTGTCGCCAGCGGTCAATCGCAGCCATGCCGATGCCTTCGATCCCGTTGGAGAAGAGCATCAGGTATATCTCGTCGAAGGGGGTGCCGGAGCGGACGTACTGGTCGAGCATTTGCGCGCAGCAGTTGGAGGTGAAGGCCAGCCAATAGGGCACCGAGCCAGTCCGCAGGGTCCAGTAGGGTTCGAGCAGGGCGAAGCATTCGACGAGCAGGCGGCGGCTGTCGAGGCCGCGGCGCTGGTACCACCAGCGGTGGAGGTCGGCGACGAAGGGGCTGAAGTCGTCGGGGCCTTCAAAGACGATCCGGCGGATGTGGCAGCCTTGGCGGTGGGCGAGGCTGCGGACGTCGTCGAGCAGTTCCTCGCGGAAGCCCCACTCGCCTTCGGGGGCGGCGCCGGTGGGCTCGGGGACGCGCCAGGTGAGGCGATTGGAGTCGAACTTGTGCAGGAAGTCCTGGACGCGGGGGCTGCCCCTGAGGTACTCCAGCGGGCCGGCGTCGCCGAAGCCGCCTACCTGGAAGATGTGGCGATCGGTGACGGCGGTCACCAGCCAGGGGAGCCGGCATTCGACGAGGAAGATCGTCGAGCCGGGGCGGACCTGGCGGACCAGGAAGTCCTGGTAGACCTGGCCCAGGCGGAGGCGTTTGAGGCGGAAGTAGCCGATCCGCTGGACCATTTGCCGGTCGTGGACGGGGTCATGCATCTGGTGGACGCAGAGGTCGGGATTGTGGGCGGCGATGGCGGCGGCGGGGCCGCGGCCCCACTGCAGGTCGCCCAGCAGGTCGTCGGGCGGGAGCGATCGGCGGACAGGGGCCAGGAAGGTTTGCGGCAGCCAGGGGATGCCCAAGGCGGCGGCGAGGTGGATGGCGGCGCCGTTGGCGGAGCCGAGCATCGCCCCGGGCCAGCCAGCGGTCGGGGCAGGGGGATAGTGGCGGACTACCCAGTCGGAGATCTCTTCGGCGCGGACGTCGGCCATTGTTTCCGATCGGGAACCACCCAGCCAGCCCGTCCAGCGGTAGAGGGCGGCGCGGACGGCGGGCGGCAGCAGGTTGGCTGTGGCGGCGACGCTGCCGGGGATACTGTAAGGGGTGACACCCAGGCCGGGGAAGTCACGGCCTTGCAGGAAGCGGGCCAAGGCACGCAGCAGGGAGGTGGTGGAGTCCAACTGCGTGATGTACCGTGTGGCCGGGTGTCCCATGGGCCGCCTTTTCGCTTGATTCCGATCCCCTTACGGTCAGTACGAAGTGTCACGAAACTGTAGGTGTGTCGGGGCGCGAAGGCAACCAGCCGGGGGCTGTAGAAGGGCGCTCCGCCGCAGCGGTCAGTCGCAACAGTAGTTCGGCGGCTGGCGGAGGTGTAGGTATGCGGTGATATGGCTTTGAGGGGAGAAAGCACGCGGGCCGGCGGCGAGGGGTCGCCGCCGGCCCGGGGGATTCAGAAGACAATGGCGTTACAGCCGAATGACGGCTACGTCGTAGGGGGGCAGGTCAACCGACGGGCCGGTGGTTTTATTCGTCAGCAGGTCGCGTTTGCCGGAGGGGACGGCGACGGTCTGGCACTGCTCCGTGTGGTTTACGAGGAAGAGGATTCGTTTGCCGGCGCCTTCGCGGATGGCGATTTCGACGCCTTCGGGGGCGGTGAATTCGGGGGTGATTCCGGCGGCGTCGAGCAGGTGGCGGACCAAGGCGTCGTAGAAGGAGGGCTCTTTTACGATCGTGCCGAGGTAGAAGCCGCCGCCCTGGCCATGCTTATTGCGTGTGAGGGCGGCGTAGGGGGCCATGTGCCAGTCCTTGTAGCCTGCCAGGACCTGGGCGGTGGTTGGTTTGATCCAGTCGGCGAAGTGGATTGCGGTGAAGGTGCCAGGCAGACCGGCGGTGCCGTCGACCTGGTACTCGACCCCGCCGCGCAGGGCTTCGTACTCTTCGATCCGGATGCCGAGGGCGTCGGAGAGCAGGCCTGGCAGGGTGCGGACGTGGCAGAGGCCGGTTTCGTCCTTGACGGCGGTGCGGCAGTCAGCCAGGAGGACGCCGCCCGTCTTGACGAAGGCGTCGAGTTGGCGGGCGAGGGTGTCTGGCAGGATGTAGAGGTCTGGGGCGAGGACGATCTTGTAGGGCGATAGGTCCTGGCCTGGCTTGATCATGTCGACGGAGACACCGGCGCGGCGGAGGGCCTGGTAGTAGCGAGCGATCACCTGGTGGTACTTGTTCTCTTCGTAGGCGGGCTGGATCTGCAGGGCCCAGCAGGTTTCGTAGTCGTAGAGGATGGCGACGTCGGCCCGGACGGTGGTGTTGGCGAGGTGCTCATCGAGCAGGTGGTACTCGCGGGCGGTGCGGGCGGCCTCCTCGTAGCGGCGGCCGGGTTTGGCGTCGTGGCCCAGCAGGCCGTGCCAGTACTGCTCGCGGCCTACGGTGCAGGCGCGCCAGCGGAACCAGATCTGGCCATCGGCGCCGTGGGCGAGCTGCTGGTAGGAGATCTTGCGGAGTTCGCCGGGGCGGGGGTTGCGGCTCATGGTGCCCCAGCCGTGCGAGCCGCAGGTTTGCTCCATAATCCAGAAATTCTTGCGTTTGAGGCCGCGGGTAATGTCGGCGGCCAGGGCGGCGTTGTAGTTATTCGCCATGTCGAGCTTGCCACCGACGGGGTAGTTGTCCCAGGAGGCGAAATCGAGGTCCTCGGCGAGGTCGTAGTAGTTGATCTCGCTGAAGAGGCCCATGAAGTTCTGGGTGATGAAGTGGTTCGGGCAGACCGCGCGAAGGATGTCCACCTGCTCTTTCTGGAAGCGGACGTTCAGCCAGGAGAAGAAGCGTTTCCAGTCGAGGCAGGTGTGGGGGTTGTGTTCGTCGAACTTGTCGGGCGGGACGATCTCGGACCAGTCGCCGAAGGTCTGACTCCAGAAGTGAGTGCCCCAGGCACGGTTGAGTTCGGCAAGGGTCTTGTACTTGTTCCTGCACCAGTCCTGGAAGTTGGCGCGGCAGGAGTGGCAGTAGCACATGGGGTGACCGCCGATCTCGTTGTCGGTCTGCCAGCCCAGAACCGCGGGGTGGTCCTTGTAGTGCTCGGCCAACGCGCGGGTGATCCGCTCGGAAAGCAGGCGGAAGACGCCGCTGGTGAAACAGTTGTGCTTGCGCATGCCCCAGGTGAGGCGCTGGCCGTCGGGCTTTTGGGCCATGATCTCGGGATACTTGCGCAGGGTCCAGGGGGGCAGGGCGCCGGTGGGGGTGCCGAGGATCGCCCGGATGCCGCGCTTGGCGAGGATGTTTAGGGCCTCGTCGAGCCAAGCGAAGTCGAAGCGGCCTTCCTCGGGCTCCATGGTGACCCAGGCGAACTCGGCCATGCGGACGACGTTGAAGCCGGCCTTGTGCATCAGGTCGGCGTCGATGGGCCAGCGGTCCTTGGGCCAGTGCTCGGGGTAATAGTCCACGCCTACGTACATGGGGGTCTCCTTTGGGAATCCTTCGCGTATGGAGTGAATGTACCAATCCGGAAGCGAGGAGGGTAGTGGGCGTTGGTGTTAACTGCTGATTGCTGGCCGCTGTTCCTGCAGGTGCGGTCCAGCGGTTATTGCTGATCGGGTTCGGCTGGTTCGGGCGGGGCAGGGGGTTGCGGGCGTTTGGCGCGGCGGGCGTCGAGCCAGCCCTGGAGGATGACCTGGGCGGAGATGATGTCGCGGCGGGCCTTGCGTTTGGCCTTGGTCAGATCCATCAGGTCGAGGGACCAGTCGGCGGCGGCGGAGCTGAGCCGTTCGTCCCAGTACTCCAGCGGCATGTTGCCGGAGGCCTTCTTGAGGGCGTTGGCGAACTGGCGGGTCAGGAGGGCCTGGGGGCCTTCGGTGTTGTCCATGTTGATCGGCAGGCCGACGACGAAGCGGCGGGCGGCATATTCCTTTGCCTCGGCCAGGACGATGCCGGCGTCGCGATTGGGGTCGCCGCTGGAGTTGAGCATGCGACCGGCCAGCGCGAGGGTTTCGTCGGCGTCGCTGATGGCGATGCCGATGCGTCTGATGCCGTAGTCAACGCCAAAGATGATGGCCATTACGTTTACTCAGCAGCACGCCTGCATCGTCTGCAGGTGTGGCACCTGGCGACGGACAACAATTATGGTCCTGCAACGGCGCAGGGCCATGGCACCCGGCTTCCGAGGGTGCCTAGCAGTACTGACTACTCACGCCGTTCACGCATACTTCTCGCCGAAGTCCTTTTCCAGCCGGGTTGCCAGGTCCTTGATCCGCTGGGCGTCGACCTTGCGGCAGACCAGCGTGGCGTCGGGGGTGTGGACGATGATCAGGTCCTCGACGCCGATGGCGGCGATGAGGTGTTCCTGTTCGCTGACGATGATGTTGCCGGCGGCGCCGAGTTGGGCGAACTTCGCCTGGGCGACGCAGATGTTGCCGGCGTCGTCGGGGTCATAGAGGCTCTCGAGCGTCGAGAACGAGCCGACGTCCACCCACTCGCAGGGGAGTTCGACCACAATCACGCTCTTGGCGTGCTCCATGACGGCGTAGTCGAAGCTGATCTTCGTCAGCGTGGGGTAGACCTGGTCGGCCAACTGCCGACCCCCCTGGCCGTACCACTGCGAGGCCAGTTGGCAGAGCTTCTTGTGCGAGTCCGGCAGGTGCCGGTTGAACTCGCCCAGCACGGTGGCGGCCCGCCAGACGAACATGCCGCTGTTCCAGTAGTACTCGCCGGAATCGAGATATTGCTTGGCGGTTGTCAGGTCGGGCTTTTCCTTAAAGCCCTGGACCCAACGGATGCCGTCGACGATCTGCTTGCCGCGGTGGATGTAGCCCAGGCCGGTGTGCGGGAGCGTGGGCTTGATGCCGAGAGTGACGATGGCCTCGGGGTGCTCCTCGGCCATGCGGTAGGCCAGTTCCACGCGGCTGGCGAAGGTTTCGACGGGGCGGATGATGTGGTCGGCGGTGAAGATGCCGACGATGGCCTCGGGGTCGCGCTGCTGCAGGACGGCGGCGCCGAGGCAGACGGCGTTGGCGGTGTCGCGGGCACTGGGTTCGCCGAGGATGTTCTCCGCGGGCAGTTCGGGCAGTTCGGCCCGGACGGCGTCGACATGGGCCTGGGCGGCGATGATCAGGATCTGTTCGGCGGTGAACAGGGTGTGGAGCCGCTCGAAGGCGTGGCGGAGCAGGCTCTTGCCCTCGAAGAGTTGCAGGAGTTGCTTGGGGCGGTTCTGGCGGGACAGCGGCCAGAGCCTGGTTCCCTTACCACCGGCCATGATTACGGCGTAACGCATCGGTCTATCTCCAGAGGAAAGCGACGTTGTCGCCACCGACTCCGATCACCAGGACACGACCATGATAACCGGCAAGACCAGGGTCAGGAAGACGGCCGTGTTGATTACGAACAGCAGGCTGGCGAGCCGGGCATTCAGGCCGTACAGGTTGGCCGCGACCACGGTGAAGACGGCCGTGGGCATGGCTGACTCGACCAGCATCACATTAATGCGCAGCTTGTCCAGGTGCAGACCGGCGGCCTGGACCAGGAAGATCAGGATCATCGCCGCGATCGGCGAGGCGATGAACTTGATCAGTGACAGCGACGCGCACTGGGCTACGTAATCTTTGAACCGGGACAGATGCAACGTCAAGCCGATCACGAAGAACATCACGGCGTTGTTGATGCAGACCAGGATGTCGATCAGGTGGTAGTGCTCGATCCAGTCGGGGCGGGGCACGCCAGCGAGGTTCAGGCCCAGGCCCAGGAAGATCGCCGGGAGGGAAATGCAGCGGATGTCCACCAGCGACCGCAGAAAACTGCCCAAGCCAAACCGTGCGGATTGGCCGGCGAAGGCCCCGGCCAGGGGGAAGAAGACTCCGAACATCAGCATGGTCCAGAGCGTCAGATAGATCAGGCTGAGGGCCAGGCCCTTCTCGCCGAAGAGCGCCAGGCAGACGAACCCGCCCATGGTCACGCCGATATTGGAGTGGGCGGCGGCGTAGGAGTAGGCTCCGGTGTCCTGCGGGTTCATGCGGTGCATCCTGGCCCCGGCCAGGCCTACGCCCAGGCAGAGGAACGTCAGGACGACGCACTGGATGGGCAGCCAGATGTCCTCCCAGCCCATGTGGAGTTTCCAGACCGGCAGCATACTGGTCAACGGGACGACGTAGACCATGCCCAGCCAGGTGAGGCGCTGGGCGTGGCACTCGGGGCACCACTGCCGCTTGCGGGCGAGGTAGCCTGCGGCGGCGGCGGCGACGATCAGGCCGACCATGCCGGCGAACTTGACTGTCTTGGGATCAGACCAGGTAAGCGGCATCGGTGCGCAACTGCTCCCGCAACTCCGTCGCCATCTTTTCGAAACCCTGGCGACCCATCAGGGCGTAGGTGTACTCCTTGCCGAGCTGCACGGCGGGCTGGTCGTAGGTGTTGATGTTCAGGAGGGCGCCGGCGATCGAGGTGGCCATTTCGTAGAGGTAGATGAACTGGCCTACGGTGCGCTCGTTGATGCGTGGGAAGACCACCCGCAGGCAGGGGCGCTGGCTGGCGACCAGGGCCAGTTCGGTGGCCTCGCGCTCGGCGTTGATGAGTTGGGCCATGGTATGACCCTTGAGGTAGGCCATGTCCTGCCCACTGGGCGGGGCATCGGGGATCGTCACATCCATGGCGAAGTTCTCGACGGCCAGGAAGGTGATGACCTTGTCGTTGGGGCCTTCGCGGTAGAGCTGGACCTGCGAGTGCTGGTCGGTGGTGCCGAGGGCCTTGATCGGTGTGGGGCCGGTGAAGATTTCCTTGCCGTCGAGGGACTTCTGCTTGCCGAGGCTTTCGGCCCAGAGCTGGCGGAACCAGTCGGAGAGGTCCTTGAGCTGGCAGGCGTAGGGCATCATCACGTGGAGTTTCTTGCCGCGGTTGAACATCAGCCAGTGCACGGCGGCGAGGATGGCCGCGGGGTTCTTGCGGAGGTCCCGGGCCTGGACGCGTTTGTCCATGTCGGCGGCGCCGGCGAGCAGTTCGCGGATGTCGATCCCGCACATGGCGGCACTGAAGAGGCCCACGGGCGAGAGGACGCTGAAGCGGCCCCCCACGCCGTCGGGGACGGGCAGGGCGGCGTAGCCTTCGGCGTCGACGATGCCGCGCATTGTACCGCTCCTGGGATCGGTCACGGCGATGATCTGGCGCTTGGCCTTTTCGGCGCCGAGGCGCTTGATCAGCATGTCGCGGATGATCAGGAACTGCGAGGCGGTCTCGGCGGTTTCGCCGGACTTGCTGATGACGTTGAAGACGGTGTTGTCGAGCTGATCGGCCAGCAGGTCCAGGATCGCGCTGAACTGGACGGGGTCGACGTTGTCGATCACGAAGAGGCGCGGTCCGCCGCGTTTGGCGGAAGGCAGCAGGTTATACACGGGGCTGCGCAGGGCGGTCTGCAGGGCGATGTTGCCCAGGGCGGACCCGCCGATGCCCAGGACCACGAGGTTCTCGCAGCCTCTCTTGAAGACGGCTGTCTGGGCCTCGACGCCCTGGACGAGGTCCTCACGGTAGGGCAGGTCGCGGTAGGGGAGTGTACCGGCCTTGCGCTGCGCTTCGATGTCGTCGACGATCCGGGCGATGCGGCCGGTCAGGGCGTCGAGTTCCGTTTCCTTCAGGCCGTGCTCGGCGCCGACGGCGGAGTCCAGTACGTTCTTCCAGTAGACTTGCAGCTGATCGTTTGGCATCTGTCCTCTCCACCTGCGTGTGGGTTTATCCGAATGAGTACGTTCGCGCCGCCGTGCCGCGGCGCAAGGGCAACCCAATTTTACCGAGCTGGCCTGATCGTTCCAAATTTGAGGAAAAATGTTCGTCGGCCGGTCGGGGGTTTGAACTCCACGCTTGCCTTGGCGTCCTCGCCGGCGCCTTCGATCGAGGCGACCTTGCCCAGGCCGTACTTGGTGTGGGTTACCATCTGGCCGGCCTTGATACCGAAGGCGGAGCCGCTGCTGCCGGCCGGGGAACTTTTGGCGGGGCCGGAGTGAGCGGGGTCGGAGTGGGCGGGTTGGGAATATCGGTTTGAGCCGCCGGTGCCGGCGTCGCCGTCGAGGTTTTCGTCGCGGTCCCAACTGGGCCGGCGGTTGTCGCGGTTGCCCCAGTTGCTTCGGGGGTCGTAGCCGCCGTTGTTGCGGAAGACCGGCTTGCCGGCACGGAAGACGCCTTCGGTCTCGCTTTGCCACTCGATCTGCTCGAGGGGCAGTTCCGTCAGGAAGGGTGAGCGGACGGTGGGGATCCAGGCGCCGCGGATCTGCCGGCGGCGGGCTCGCGAGATCGTCAACTGCTCCATCGCCCGGGTGATCCCGACGAAGCAGAGGCGGCGTTCCTCTTCCATCTGGTGCGGATCGTCCTTGGCGCGGGAGTGCGGCAGGACGCCTTCCTCCAGGCCGACCATGAAGACCACGGGGAACTCGAGGCCCTTGGCGGCGTGCAGGGTCATGAGCGTGACGGCGCCGGTGTCGCCCTTGACGGCGTCCTGGTCGCTGACGAGGCTGACCTGCGACAGGAAGTTCACCAGGCTCGGAGCGTCGCTCTCCTCCTGGAACTTCACTGCGCTGCTGATCAGCTCGCCGACGTTGGCGACGCGGTCGTTGTCCTCGGTGCTGGTCAGTTGGAATTCCTTCTCCAGTCCGGTCCGCTTGATCACCTTGTCGATCAGTTCGTGGATGGGCTTGTCGACGTGGGTCTGGAGTTCGTCGAGCATCAGGGCGAACTGCTTGATCTTGGCGGCGGCGCGGGAGAGCGATTCGATCCGGTCGGACTGGCGCATGGCCTCGATGAGGCGGAGGTTGTGGGCAGCAGCGTACTCCTGCAGGCGTTCGATGCTGGTATCGCCTATGCCGCGGGCGGGGGTGTTGATGATTCGGGCGAGGCTGACATCGTCATCGGGGTTGGCCAGGACGCGCACGAAGCCAATCCAGAATGCGGTGTGCGGATTCAACCGCTTTTCGACGAGAGCGATCCCGCGCTCTTCCCCGGGGACGTGGCCAGCGAACAGGTATTTGATGCCCAGCCACAGCACGAGGACGAAGCTGGCCAGCTGCATGGCCGCCTGGACATTGCGGGTGAGGAAGAAGCTGGAGAATCCGGCGAAGGCCACGCCGCAGTAGATGGTTTCCATGACCACCGCGCCGACGGCG
>JANYLN010000261.1 GCA_025357795.1 Planctomycetota bacterium | reverse complement strand
TCTCGGCATTGATGGGAGTGACCATGGCGACGGCGGCGGGGCGGCGATCAACCGCAACACCCCCGAGGTCGTCGTCGAGACTTCTGGCAGAGTTTTCCCAAGCGGCTCATCGGCCAAGCGGACAGCCTGCGGCTGGAGCAGTGGGCCAGCGGCGCGCAGCTCGATCCGCTCTCCCGCAACTACAACGGGATGGGCATGGCCAAGACCCATGACGTGATGCTGTATTTCCACGCCGGCAGCGCGGCAACGGCCGAGGCGGAGCAGGACGCCGGACTTCGACGGCGTCTACATGGGCGTGACCAAGCCCACGACGGAGTCCAAGGGCTACGTCTCCACCAAGCAAATCTACGCGGGCTCGATGCCCAACATGGTCATCCTGACGATGGCCAAGGCGTACCACTACACCGGCGATGAGAAATACGCCGAGGCCGCCCGCAAGCTCCTGGCCAAGGCATGCGAGCACAAGGAGGAACTCCACAGCCTCAAGGGCGTCACGCAGGGCATCTACTACCCGCCGGTGGTACTGCCGTACCTGGAGGGGACGATCCCACCGTGTCCGGCGAACACGACATTCTCGCAGGTCGCGCCGATGAGCGGCTGGCGGGACCAGTGCCGCCAGATCGCAAAGGGCTTCGCCGATCGCAAGGGGGTGCTGTTCGTGGGCGACGCGATGGCGGCGGCTTGCGCCCCGACGGATCGTCGCGGCCGGGCATTCGGCAACGAGGCGGGCTGGCACCTGACCGACGTACTCGGCACGATCGATGACCTGCTGGCGAGCCACAACCCGCGGTACGTGGTGATCCTGGTCGGCTCGAGCGAGCTGCACATGGGCCATCCGGAGCGGAGCGACTTCGAGGCCAACTACGCCCGGCTGATCCAGAAGATCGTCGCGCACGGGAGCCTCCCGGTGGCGGCGACGATGCCCCTCTGCTCTCACCTCGAGGCCTGGGCGTGGATCTACAATACCGAGATGTACCAGTCGAGCAAGATGAACCGCGTCCCGCTGATCGACCTGCACGAGATCATGAAGGATGGCGGCCTGCAGGTCGTGAATCTCGATCCGACGGAAGAGAAGGTCCCGCCGGCCGAATGGCTGGAAAAGAACCGCTTTGCCGGAGGCTTCGAGCCGATCGTGCAGCAGGAGCTCAGCCGCATCATCCAGCAGATCGAGGCGCGATAAGGAACCGGTACACCGGCTGCGTGCGTCCTGCTGGAGGCCTTCGGAACCCGTTGCCGCCTGCGGCGCTAGCGGCACGAACCGAACAGCCACAGAAGAATTTAACTCAAATCCTGTATGATCCGATAAAGTATGTGGTATAATAACGCATAACGAGAGCACGGTTGCATCGCGAGATTGCCAGGTTCTGGCCCCATCGGGCCCGCAGGGAAGGGTTTTTCAGCCTCATTCCACTGACGATTACTGGTGATTCCGCTTGCCGCGGCTACCAGCCGCCGCCCGAAAACAATGCAACCTTGTTGGGGCGCCCGCAAGAGAGTCGGGCGCAAGGGTCAAGAGTCGTCGCGACGAGTAGGTCGCGCACCTGGCCCGCATGAGCCCGGCGCGGCATCCCACGAGGAGTCGCATTTGTTACTGCACCTCCCGCCGCCTGAGCCTATCCAAAGACAGTGTGGGTATCGCAGAAAGGTTTGAAACCTTGTCAGACGTTTCGTTGGAGCAAGAGGTACAGGCACAAGAGGCGACGTTCAACGACTATCACTTCTCGGAAAACATCCACGAGGACCTTCTCGCGGCGGGGTTCGAACGGCCCACGCCGATCCAGGTCGAGTGCATCCCCGTCGCCATGGAAGGCAAGGATCTGATCGGCCTGGCGCAGACCGGTACGGGCAAGACGGCCGCATTCGCCCTGCCGATCATCCAGAAGCTCACCCAGTGCACGGACCTGGCGGCCTTGGTCCTGGTCCCCACGCGGGAACTGGCCAACCAGGTCACCGGCGTGTTCAACCAGCTCGGCCGCGCCAGCGGTATCCGCGTGGCGATGATCGTCGGCGGCATCCCGATGGACCACGATTACAAGGCCCTGCGCAGCTGGCCGAACATCCTGGTAGCAACCCCGGGCCGGCTGATCGACCACCTCACGTACCGCTCGGTCTCGCTCAGCGAGATCCAGATACTGGTGGTGGTCGATCAGCCGGCCCGGGGTTGCCACCAGGATGTTCGGCCAGCTGCGCAGGGCCTTGTAATCATGGTCCATCGGGATGCCGCCGACGATCGTCGCCACGCGGAT
>JANYLN010000247.1 GCA_025357795.1 Planctomycetota bacterium | reverse complement strand
CCGATCTGCGGCGTCGCGGCCGATGCCGCCTGCGGTCAACTCCGCCGGCGCGCCGCGCCGGAGGCCAACCCTGTGCAACCGGATACTGAACAGCCTGATTAGTGCGGGCTATTGCAGCACCTGCCAACCCTTGCCTAACCTGCTACACCCGCGTAGCCTATCCTGCGGATGCGTCTTGCGATCGAGACGTCCCCCCCCCCCCTCACAGGAGCCGATTACGATGAAGCCGCTACAGATTGGCATTTGCAGCTGGTCGCTCAAGGCCCCGACGTTCTCCGAGGCCCTGGTGATGTGCAAGAAGGAGTTCGGCCTGAGCCTCATCCAGCTGGGCTTTTTCAATGACCAGCAACTGGCTGACCAGCAGGCGACCATCGACACGGTAAGAGCCAGCGGCATCGAGGTCTCGGCCACCTGCGTCGGCGTCGCCGGGGAGAACTACAAGACGATTGAGATCATCGCCCAGACCGGCGGCTACTTCCCCAATGACCCGTGGAAGGAGCGGTTCGAGCGGACGGTGAAGGTTCGTGACATCACGGCTGGGTTGGGCGTCAAGATGATGACTACACACATCGGTTTCGTGCCGCACGATGTGAACAGTGCCGAGTACCACACGATGCGGCAGCGACTGCAAACCGTCGCCGACTGCCTCGCCGAAAAGAACATCACGCTCACGATGGAGACCGGCCAGGAGCCGGCCGAGATCCTGCTGCAGTTCATCGCCGACGTCGATCGGCCGAACATCAAGGTCAACTTCGACCCGGGCAACGTGATCCTCTACGGCATCGGTGATCCGGTCGAGGCGGCGAAGAAGCTCGCCCCGCACATCGCCCACATGCACTGCAAAGACGCCTTACCCTCCGATCAGCCGGGCGTGACCTGGGGCGAAGAGATGCCGCTGGGTCAGGGAAGTGCGCGGCTGGGCGAAGTGATCGAGACCCTAAAGGCCTGCGGCTACAAGGGGGCCCTTATTATCGAACGTGAGGCTGGCATGGATCGCATCGGCGACATCCGCACCGGCATCCAATTCCTTGAGAGAGTGCTGGCCTGAGACCTATGTCAAAATCCCTGCGAGCAAAGCCCATCATCGACCGGCCTGACGACCTGCTCACCAACGGCACGCTGCGCCCTAGCCGCAAGGCCATTCGCGGCTGGGATGCTGCGTTTGACGGCTGCGACATGGCGGTGTTTCGAGCGTCGCCAGCTGGTACCGTGGTTGCAGCGACCGGCGCGGGCCATGTCGACTTGACACAGGCCATCCGCGCGTACCCTAACCGCCGCTATCGGCTGGACATTCACGTCGAGCCGGTGAAGAAGCAAGACGGACAGGATCTCGTCGGCGCGGTGGAGGTCCGCTTCGCCAGCTTCAATCGCGACGAGGAGGTCCGTGCGTACGAGCCCTTGCCACTACGTATTGGCGGCGATGCGCCCGCCATTCAGCGGGTAGTCTTCCAGTGCCCGCCCGGCACGGGTCGGCTGCAGGTGCGGTTGCGCTTCCGGGTGAGCCAGCCGATCGTCGTGCAGCGGGTGCGACTCGTCGAAACCGGAGATTACTTGCTCGCCAGCCATGCCCTTGCCAACCCGCCGGAACCGCAACACGAGATGCCGCCATATCTTCCGGCCAGCGTCATCCTCTGCGACGGTCGAAAGGACAACCGGCCGCTGCTGGGCTGGCTGCAACAGGTATTCGGCGAGCGGCGTGTGCAGCGGGTCTGGCCGAGGGATCTGATGGTTGCGATCGATCGGATCGGGACGAAGCCTGATCGCCCGGCGGTGATTCTCGATCTTCCCGAGGATCGCGTCCCTGCCCTGCCCGACCTGCTGGCCTGGTCGGACCGGACCATCGTGATTGCCTCGCTGGCGACATTTGCCGGTGCCGCCAGCCGAACCGGGCTCGAGGGCATTCGCATCCAGGATCGTATCTGCGGTCTGGATTTGCCTTGCGGTAAGATCGTGCAGGTGGGGTACTACACGCGGGGCTTTGCCCTGATCGACGACATCCCCTACGCGTGGAACGATGGGCAGGACGACTTCGCTCACCGGTACCTGACCATGCCGAAAGAGACCAAGGCTGAACTTGCGAAGATGAACGTCCGCCCCGCCATCCTCACCGAGTGCGGGCAAGGCGGGGCCGATAAAAAACCCCTCACGCTCTACCGGCCGAGTGAGAACGGTGCGCTGCTGGTCATGGACCCGGACGGCCTGGAGGGTCCCTCGGCCGGGGAAGACGGGCCGCAAACCTTCGCGCTGCTGTGGCTTGCGGCGCTGGGCCAGGATACGGTCACGCTGGGCCAATACGCCGCCCCGCCCACGCACTACGAAGGCATGATGATCGACCTCGTCGAGGTCGCCAAACACTACGACCTGATTGAGGACCTCTCGATCCTCGACCGCATGCACGGGCGGGGCAACCACCCACCTGTGTGGCAACTGCCCGGCAAGCGGCACGATCGTTTCGCCAGGCGGCCCACGCTGCAGATCCGCACCGGCTTTGTCGAAAATGACTGGCCTGCGGTGTACGGCCTGCTGCTGTGGCTCAAGCGCGTCGCGCTGCAGGCCGGCCGCAATCAGCCGATCGGCCAGTCCCTGCTGCGGCGGATGCAGGTGCTTGCGTGGCCGCTGAGCCAGCCACAGAACTGGCGGGGCTGTCCGAAGGATGTCACTGCGCCACGGAGCCATATCGCGTCCGATAAATTGCTAGGCCTGATCGATCTGCAGGTCGGCCAGGGGCGAGATGCGGTGATCCTCGTGCCCGACAGGCCACGTCAGACGATGGTGCGCCAAGTCATTGGTCGTGCAGGCGTTGGCGTCCGCGTCAGCCCAGCAGATTTCGAGGGCGAGATACCGACGCAGCCTAAGCAACTGGTGTGCAGGGTACTACTGCCGGGCATTCCGCAGGCCTTCCCCGCCAATTCGCCGATCCTGACGGATCTGGCGGCGACGCTGCTGGAGCGGCTGGCCTTGGGTACCATTGGCGAGACTGCACCTGGCCGCACCTGGCGGAAGCAAAAGGTGCGTCCAGCCCTGACACACATGGACTTGCGGAATCGTTGAAAGATGGACATTTGCTTCGACGGATGGTCCTATAGCCTGCTAGAATAGGGCAAGATCGTGTGGGTCTTTTGGCGTCAGGGTCCAAGGAGATTGTAATGGCTGAGGGGCAGGCAGATCAAACGCAAGCAGAGGAACCGCTGGTGATCCTGTGCCGGGTTGGGCAGTACCAGCAGGCATCGCTGATCCGCCAGGCACTCGATGCCGAAGGAATTCTGACCGCCGGTGACGGCGAGAACTTCGCTGCCCTGTTCGGTATCGGGGCCGAGGCCCCCTGGGCGGCCAAAATCCTGGTCCGCCAGAGCGATCGGCCGCGTGCGGTCGAGATCCTCAAGCAGATGGAAGCGGAACTCGGCGAAGATGTTGATGTGATCGAGGAAGAGTAGACCGTAAGTTACCAAACCCATGACACTTAAAGCATGTTGGGGCTTTGCCCGGTCATGTAGGTCGGCCAAAGTACTGCATCGCTGGCGAGACGTTGTCCAAGCGGCCCCGTCTGCCTAAAGTCCCCTTGCATGAAACTGATAACGCGGACACTACTCTGGATCGTGCGGCAGGTGACCGGTTGGAGCCTTATCCTACTAGGGCTGGCCGGGATCGTCCTACCCGTTCTGCCAGGCTGGATCTTCATCTTTCTGGGCGTGCTGTTGCTGGCGGAGGACATCCCGCCCTTCAAGCGGCTGCTTCAGAAGATCGAGTGCCGCTGGCCCCGGACTCGCGGAACGATCCGCAAGGCCCGCCAATGGCTTGGCCAACAGCCGCAACCGGAACCGGACTGTCCATCCGACAAAATCTGCTGAAACCCTCCACCACTATAGGTCCGCCAACTGATGGCCCATCTTGGCCTTCTTCGTTGCCAAGTACCGATGATTGTGAGGGTTAGAGGGGATCTGCAGCGGGATCTGCTCGACCACGTCGATGCCGTAGACCTTCAGGCGATTGACCTTCTTTTCGTTGTTGGTCAGGATCCGCAAGCGCTTCAGGCCCAAGTCGCGGATAATCTGAGCCCCAATACCGTAATCACGCTTGTCCGCTGGGAAGCCCAGATGCACGTTGGCTTCGACCGTGTCCATGCCACCGTCCTGCAGCCTGTAGGCCTGCAGCTTGTTCATCAGGCCGATACCGCGGCCCTCCTGGCGGAGGTAGATGATCGCGCCTTTGCCCTCGGCGACGATCCGCTGCATGGCAGCGTTCAGCTGGTCGCCACAGTCGCAGCGCATCGAGCCGAAGATGTCGCCTGTGAGGCACTCGCTGTGGACGCGGACCAGCACGGGCTCCTCGTGGGGGATCGGCTTGCCCTCTTCGTCCATCTCGCCTATCCCGCCGTAGCACAGGGCGAGGTGCGGTTCGACGTCGACCATGCTTTTGTAGGCGATCAGGGTGAAATCACCGTGGCGGGTCGGCATGGGGAGTTTTTCCATCCGCTGGATCAGTTTTTCGCGGCGTTGGCGGTACTCGACGATGTCCGCCACGGTCCCCATTTTGAGGTTGTGCTTCTTGGCGATGTGGATGAGGTCGGGCACACGGGCCATCGTGCCGTCTTCGTTCATGATTTCGATGAGCACGCCGGCGGGCTTGAGTCCGGCCATGCGGGCCAGGTCCACGGAGGCCTCGGTGTGACCCGCGCGGACGAGGACGCCGCCTTCGCGGGCGGTGATCGGGTTGATGTGACCCGGGCGGACGAGGTCGCCCGGCGTGCAGGAGTCATCCACCGTTTTGAGGATCGTGGTTGCCCGGTCCGAGGCGGAGACACCCGTACACACGCCATAGCGCGGATGGGCATCGATCGTGACCGTAAACGCCGTGCCGAAGGTCGCTTGGCTCTCGGCCATCTGCGGCGGAAGCATCAGCTCGCGGCAACGATTCTGCGGCAACGTCAGGCAGAGCAGGCCTCGCCCGTTGCTGATCATGAAGTTGACCATCTCGGGGGTGATCTTCTCGGCGGCGCAGATGAAATCGCCTTCGTTCTCGCGGTCGGCGTCATCGGTGATGATGACCATGCGGCCTGCGCGGAGTTCGGCAATCAATTCCTCGACCGGGCTGAAGGGCTCACTCACGGGCTAGTCTCCTAGGGCCATCGAACCTCTACCAAGTCGCCCATTGTAGCACATCGTGAATCGAAAGCACTGGCTGGCGGCAAGCCGATGATGCCATAGCGGCACAGTCTATCGTAACCAGTAGTGAGTCCGATAATACCACTACGGACATAGTTGATAGCGAGAGGACTAGGCTTGGCGGACAGCGCCTTGCGAGTTGAGGAAGTGGCCACCCAGCCGGACGTAGTCGAGCGTCGCGACCAGTGCGAGCAGCACCGATGCCCACCACAGCGTGTCGGGCAGGTAGGCCAACCAGGCGGGCAGGTCGGGCCAGAGCAGCACGGAGAGGACCGTCAGCAACTGTACGGCTGTACAGGTTTTGCCGGACAGGCGGGGCCTGACCAGGGCTTGGCCTGTCAGGAAGAAGATGATCATGAAGCCCAGGATGATCGTAGCGTCCTTGGCGATGGCGGAGACGACCACGATGTCGGGGATTTTCTTGCCGGGCAGGGCGGTGGCGGCGTGACCCAGCATGATCATGGCGCAGGTGATCAGGATCTTGTCGGCCATGGGGTCGAGGAAGGCACCCAGGCGGGTCCGCTGCTCGAGCCGGCGAGCCAAGTACCCGTCGAGGCCGTCACTTACGGCCATCAGGGCGAAGATGGCCAAGGCGGCATAACGCGGCCAAGGCATCCATTCCGTGTCCTGCAGGTGCAGCAGGCAGACCACAAACGGCGCGATCAGCAGGATGCGGGTGATCGTGACGCGGTTGGGCCAGGATAACTTGGTCATTGTGGATCCCTGCACTGAAAGAGGAAACTATGCTAATATTCTAATCAACGCCGCTCCCGAAACAAAGACTAACGGGCCGCAATTGCGGCGTCGCAGGCCCTTAGCGCCAGTGGATTTGTGAACGCTTATGTCCAGAGGACGGGTGAAGTACAAGAGCCTCGAGCAAGCCAGTCCCAGCGGGCTGCAGATCAGCGATCTGCTACTGGCGGCCGAGGAGGTGGCGGAGACCGTAAACTTCGGCCGGATCTTCGGTAATGATCGGCCTGTCGAGGTGGAGATCGGGTCGGGCAAGGGGGGGTTTCTGATCGAGGCAGCGCAGCGGCGGCCCGGCCATAACTTCCTGGGGCTGGAGTACATGGGCAAGTTCGCGATGTACATCGCGGACCGGGCGGTGCGACACGGGCTGGGGAACGTGCGGGTGCTGGGCGTGGATGCGAGCCATCTGTTCCTGCATCGTATGTGCCCGGCCTGTATAGACTTGCTGCATGTTTACCATCCGGACCCGTGGCCTAAGAAGCGGCATCACAAGCGGCGGCTCTTCCAGACGAGTTTTGTCGATGCGGCAATCCGGAGCCTTAAGGCCGGGGGTCGCTGGTACATCCAGACGGACCACGCCGAGTACTTCGAGGTGATGAAGGCGGTCACGCTAGACCGGCAAGAGCTTGAGCCCATAGACTTTACAGACCCGGAGGCCGTGGCGGAGCCGGCTGTGCTGCAGACGAATTTCGCTGTGCGGTACGGTCAGGGCGGGGAGTCGATTTACCAGCTGGCGTTCCGAAAGAAGTGATGACGAGGTGCAATGGCCAGGGCTATTCCGACATGACGCCTCTGCCACCAACGGCGCCACTAAACAGGTCTGGGCCACGCGAGCGCGGCGTGAAGCTGGGCTGGATGGGGGATTTGGGCGGGGAGCGGCGAGGGGCATTCCGGACACGGGGCGGGTGCCACTAACGGCGCCACTAAACGGATTTTGGCTGGCAAGGAGAACGTCTATGAGCATTGTCGCTGAGGTCAGCATTATGCCGGTGGGTGTGGGGGAGCATCTGAGCAAGTACGTCGCGATGGCTGTCGAGGTCATCAGTCAGAATTCGTGAGCCATATCGCCATGAGTGATGCGGATCGTGATGCGGCGCTAGACAAGACGGGGCGTCTGCTGCTGGAGACGATCCAGCAGGCGGTGCCGTTGACGAGGCGTCCCTACGAGGCGCTTGGCCGAGCAGTTGGCGTGAGCGAGAGCGATGTGCTGGCGAGGCTGCAGCGGGTCCGGGAGTTGGGTCTGATCAGCCGGATCTCGGCGATCTTCGACACACGAAGCCTGGGGTACGAATCGGTGCTGGTAGCGGCGAAGGTGCCGGCGGACCGGGTCGATGCGGCGGCGGCGGTCATCAACGAGCATCCCGGGGTTTCGCACAATTACCTGCGGACGGCGGAGTACAACCTGTGGTTCACGCTGGCGGTGCCGGCGGTCAGCGCGCTGGGACTGGAGAAGACGGCGGCGAGGCTGGCGGAACTGAGCGGGGCGACGGCGTATCGGCTGCTGCCTGCGGGGCGGGTCTTCAAGATCGGGATGAAGCTTGCCCTGGCGGAGGGCGGTGCGGCGTTGCCGGCGGATGAGCCGGGGGGCCCGGTCGAGGCTGCGTGCGATGAGTGCCGCAAAGAGGTAGAACTGACGGCGGAGATCAAAGCAGCGATCCTGGCACTGCAGGAGGATCTGGCGATCGAAGCGGAGCCCTTTGATGCGGTCGCGGCACGGCACGGGCTGACGGTGGAGCGGATGCTGGCGAGCGGGGAGGAGTTGCGGGCGAGCGGGGTGATGCGGCGGTATGCGGCGGTGCTGCGGCATCGGAAGGTGGGCTTCGCGGTCAACTGCATGACGGTCTGGAGCGTGCCAGGGGATCGGGCGGACGAGGCAGGGGCGGCGCTGGCGGGGTTTCGCGAGGTGACGCACTGCTACCTGCGGCCTGCGTGGCCTGACTGGCCTTACAACCTGTATGCGATGATCCACTGCCGGAGCGAGGGGGAGTGTAGCGCGCTGGTGGAGAAGATGAAGGCGGCGGCGGGGATCGAGGAAGTGCTGGAGGTGTACAGCACGAAGGAGTACAAGAAGGTCCGGCTGCAGTATTTCAGCCCGGCGTTTGGGGAGTGGGAGCGGCGGTACGGGGGAGAGCGGTAACGACAACAACGGCCGCAGACGAATGCCACAGCCGAGGGCAGCTGTTCCACATACAACAATCACGACAACAACAACAGCAACAACGGCAACGGCAAGAACACGCGGCTCACAAGCGAGCCGGCTAAACGCGGTGAAGGCGGAAAAGGTACCTGACCACGTTTGCTGTCTTTACAACCATGTTGTTAGACATATTTGACTTATGTCCCTTTATTGCAGTAACATACGTAAGACAATAAAGAGGACATTAATGGCGACATATACCAAGACACATCCGTGGATAACCTTTACACTGCCTCTAAATCGAGCCCCTTTCGAGTTCTGGTTGCTGGCAGGGGAAGCGCTGTCCAAGTGTGAGCATCTGGCGGGCGTGGCCCTGCGACCAGAAGGGGCCAGGACGCTCATGCAGATCTATTTGGCGAAGGGCGTGCAGGCGACCACGGCGATAGAGGGCAACACTCTTACGAAAGAGCAGGTACTGGAGCGGATTCGGGGCAAACTTGAGTTGCCTCCTTCCAAGGAGTATCTGGGAATCGAGGTAGACAACATCATTGCGAAATGCAATGAGATCGGGGACATGTACATCGCAGGCGACCTGCCGCCCATCACGGCGAAACTCATCTGCGCATTCAACGAACAGGTACTTAAGAACCTGCGGCTCGGTGACCAGGTCGAACCTGGCAAACTTCGCACGTATAGTGTGGGTGTAGCCACCTATCGCGGCGCTCCGGCAGCCGATCTGCCCGACCTCATGCGAAGACTCTGCGACTGGTTGGCACCGCCGTGGTTTGAACCACTTGACTGCTGCAGGGACGAAGATCTCCAACGACTCGAGGCGATCCTCAAGGCTGTGATGGCGCACCTGTACCTGGCTTGGATTCACCCGTTTGGCGATGGGAACGGAAGAACGGCCCGACTCGTGGAGTTCTACATTCTCATCGGTGCAGGGATTCCATTTCCGGCCGCGCACCTGCTGAGCAATCACTACAATCAGACTCGTAGCGAGTACTATCGGCAACTCGACTGCTCCAGCAAGTCAGGCGGGCAGGTGATCCCATTCTGCAAGTATGCGTTGCAAGGCTTTGTCGATCAGTTGCGGGAACAGATTCTCGCTGTGAGAGACGAGCAGCTGGAGCTCTTCTGGCAGAACCACGTTCACGAGGCCCTGGGGGAATCGGAGACGGGCAGACGAAGGACACATCTTGTTCTCGATCTGACGAACGCGCCAGGCCTTGTTCCCAAGGACAAGATCACGGACGTCAGCCCGCGCGTCGCAAGGGACTACGCGAGAAAGGACGAGAAAACGCTGAGTCGGGATCTCTTAAAACTCGAGCGTAAGGATCTGATCGCCAGAGAAGAAGGCGGGTATCGCGCAAAGAGGGAGGCCGTACTTGCCTATCTTGTCCCTGGCAGAAGGAAGTAGAGCCTTCGGCAAGCCAAGCAAGTGACAAGAGGGGGAAATCACGCTTGCGCAGGGCCGGCCCAGCTGGTACAATGGAGCGGCCGTAGCCTATTTTCGATCAGGACCATAACCAACCCTCGATCCCTACGCGTTCGAGTCTTTGCATTGTGTGCGAATATGAGTAAGCCCGGACAATCCAGGCGCAATGAAAAAGAGAAGCCAGTGGCAGTCGAACAGGCATTTGAGGTCGATGCGATTTGCCAGGCGGATTCGGTGGCGCTACTGAACGGGTGGCCCGGGGAGTGGGCGGACCTGGTGTTTGCTGATCCGCCTTTCAACATCGGCTACAGCTACGACGTCTACAAGGACAAGAAGCCGTACGACGAGTACTACAGGTGGACCGAGGCGTGGATGGCGGCATGCAAGCGGGCGATGAAGCCAAACGGGTCGTTCTACATCGCCATTGGGGATGAGTACGCAGCGGAGGTGCGGATCATCGGGCAGAAGCTGGGCCTGACGCTACGGAACTGGATCGTCTGGCACTACACGTTCGGGCAGAACACCCAGGCGAAGTTCAGCCGATCGCACGTACACATCTTCTACTTCGTGTGCGATGCGAAGGACCACACGTTCAACGATGAACAGCTGCGGTTCCCGTCGGCGCGGCACACGGTGTACAACGATAAGCGGGGCAATCCGCTGGGCCGGCTGCCGGACGATACGTGGAACGAATTCCCCCGCGTCTGCGGGACGTTCAAGGAGCGGGCGGGCTGGCACGGCTGCCAGATGCCGGAGGGGCTGCTGGCGCGGATCATCCGGGCGAGCAGTAACGAGGGCGAGGTGGTGCTGGACCCGTTTGCGGGGTCGGGCACGACGCTGGCGACGGCGGTGAAGCTGGGGCGGCGGTACGTGGGGATCGACATTTCGCCGGAGTACGTCAAGCAGTGCCAGGCGCGAGTGAAGGAGGCGGCGGCGGTGCGGGCAGGGTCGCTAAAGCACGAGCCGGCGGAGGAGTTGGACTGGCCTGTGCTGCACGAGGAGGCGCTGGTGCAGCTGTACCGCGATACGAAGGTGTCGGTGGAGTCGCTGGAGACGATCGAGCCGGCGCGTCGGTGCTTTGTGCTGTGCCTGAAGGAGCGGACGGGCAAGGTGTACGACGAGCAGGCGGTGATCGCGAAGTTGCAGCAGTTGGCGCAGCGGGCGGTGCTGCCGCCTGGTACAGCGATGGCGCGCAACAATGGCAAGACATCCAAGGGGAACGGCCGGTAACATGTGATGTTCCGCAGGTCAAACCGGACCCTGGGCCCCGGGGATGGGCAGGAAGGCTTGCCAAACAGGCGGGTATTCCGCATACTCATGTCATTGACAGGGATATTCCACTACGGCGGTAGCGGATAAAGCCCCAACTTCCAGCAGCGGAGTAACAGACTGTGGCATTGAGCCTGAAGAACCCGGAAAACCAAGCGAAGGTCAGCAGTTGGCTGGTTATTGCATCGATCGGGATGCTGGTGCTAGCTTTTGTGGCAGCGATGGCCAAGGGCGGGTTCAGTTGGGAAGACCGGCAGTTCGTCTACTCCGCGACGAGTTGGCGGCCGCCGATGGTCAACGGCATCGCTTTTTTGAGCCTGGTGCTGGGGGGCGGGGCGTTCTGGTTGGCCTACAGCAGCGCGGGCGAGCGGCGCAATTCGCGGTCGGGGCTGTCGTGGACGTGCTTTGCGATCAGCGCGTTTCTGATCGTGGTGGCGTGCATATTCATAGCGGCGTACAGGTATATGGCGTTCGTGGTGCGGCAGGGGTAGTTAACAGCATAAACCACGGAAGCCACGTAAACAGCATTAACGACGGGAATGGCGTCAACTACTACGGCTGACGCCGGCAGAGACGGCCTTTCTTATCGTCCTGTTCGCAGGATCTTTCCTATAGAGATCCCTCACCCGCGATTTACCCGTGGTCTGCTTCCTGGCAGGGGCGAGGGAAGACAACCACGACATGGCAGTGGCCAGCGGCCAGATGCCAGTCACAACGCAGCCACATCTACAACAGCCACGACAACGGCAACAACAACACGCGGCTCGCAAGCGAGCCGGCTAAATGGGGGAGGCCGGGGGGCATGGGCGGGTTACTTGGGCGGCTGGGGTGAGAGGCCGCCGAAGCGGCGGTCCCGCTGGACGTAGTCCTTGATGGCGGCGAGCAGGTGCTGGTCAGTGAAGTCGGGCCAGAAGACGTCGGTCACGTACAGTTCGGCGTAGCTGATCTGCCAGAGCAGGAAATTGCTGATCCGCATCTGGCCTGCGGTGCGGACGACCAGGTCGGGGTCGGGGATGCCGGCGGTGTAGAGCGAGTTGGAGACCTTCGCTTCGTCGATGTCTTCGGGCCTCAATGTGCCGGCCTGGACCTGGGCGGCGATGCGGCGGACGCCGTCGACGATCTCGCTGCGGCTGCCGTAGTTGAGGGCCAGGCAGAGCGACAGACCAGTGTTGGCGGCGGTGTAACGGATGGTCTCATCGAAGGTGTCGAGGACCTTCTGGGAGAGTCCGTCACGACTGCCTACGTGGACGAGGCGGACGTTGTTTTCCATCATGCTGGGCCGCTGGGTCACGAGGTAATCCACGCAGAGCTGCATGAGGGTGTCGATTTCTTCCTGGGGGCGGCGCCAGTTCTCGATGCTGAAGGAGTAGAGGGTCAGGTAGCGGAGGCCCAGGTTGGAGGCAGCGGTGGTGATCCGGGGTACGACCTTGGCACCTTCCTTGTGGCCGAAAACGCGGGGCCAGCCGCGCTGCTTAGCCCAGCGGCCGTTGCCGTCCATGATGATGGCGATGTGGCGGGGCAGTTGCTCGGGGGTGATGCCGAGGTCCTTGAGAGCGTCGGTGGTCGATTCAGCCATTACAGCAATCCATGTACCTGCATTACAACAATAACGGCGCGGGCTTCAAGCCCGAACTCTGGAACCGTTCCTTTCCGCGGCGGGGCGGACGGGCGGCTCAATTACCGACCGTTGCCACCCTGCGGAAGAGGGTCTGGCGGCGATCGGGGCCGACGCTGACGATTGTCACGGGGGTGCGGACGACGTTCTCGAGTTTCTCGATGTACTTGCGCGGAGCGGTCGGGAGGTCGTCGATCGAGGTCAGGACGCTGAGGTCGTCCTGCCAGCCTTCGAGGCTCTCGTAGATCGGCTTGGCGGCGGCGAGGTCCTCGACCTGGCTGGGGAAGTGGCGGAGGCGTTTGCCGTTGATCTCGTAGCCTACGCACATCTTCAGTTCATCCAGGCCGCCGAGGGTATCCAGGTGCATCACGGCCAGGTTGGTCGTGCCGCAGAGGGTGGCGGAGTACTTGGTCAGAAAGGCATCGAACCAGCCGCAGCGGCGGGGACGGCCTGTGGTGGTACCGTACTCCTGGCCCTTGTCGCGGATGTACTGGCCGGTGGCGTCGTTCAGTTCGGTCGGGAAGGGGCCGCCGCCCACGCGAGTGGTGTAGGCCTTGATCACGCCGAGGATCGTCTTGACGGTGCGGGGGGAGACGCCGGCGCCGCCGGGGTAGCCCGCGGCACTGGCGCTGCTACTGGTGACGAAGGGGAAGGTGCCGTGGTCGATATCGAGCAGCGTGCCCTGGGCGCCTTCGAAGAGGACTCGTTTGCCGTCCTCGATGGCGTCGTTGACCAGGGCGGTGGTGTCGCAGATGAAGGGGCGGAGGCTCTGGGCGAAGCCCATGTACTGGGCATACATGGCTTCGGCATCGAGGACCTTGTCGCAACCGAAGAGGGCCTTAAGAAGGATATTTTTCTTCTGGACGATATCGGCGAGGCGTTGGCGGAAGAGGTCGGGCTTGTAGAGGTCGCCTACGCGCAGGGCCATGGAGCGGTACATCTTGTCGGCGTAGCAGGGGCCGATGCCGCGGGCGGTGGTGCCGATTTTCTCGGCGCCGCTGGCGGCGGATTCGCTGAGGGAGTCCTGGAGTTTGTGGTAGGGCATGACCAGGTGGGCGCGGTCACTGATGCAGAGGTTGCGGTCGATCCGGATGCCGCGGCCCCGGAGGGCGTCGATCTCGGTCAGGAGCGTTTCGGGGTCGACGACGACGCCGGTGCTGATGACGGCGATGACGTTGGGGCGGAGGATGCCGCTGGGGATCAGGTGGAGGGCGAACTTTTCGGGGCCGATCCGGACGGTGTGGCCGGCGTT
>JANYLN010000214.1 GCA_025357795.1 Planctomycetota bacterium | reverse complement strand
CTCCAATCCTCGTAAGACTTTGCCTGGCCGCCCTTGCGACTGGTGCTGCCCTTGGGACTGTTGGCGATCCTCGCGGCCTTATTCTTGCTCATGCCCTCTCGACGCATCGCCTCGTAGCGTTTGGGGTCTTTCACGTTGCCGTGCTTACGCACCATGTGGGAGTCCCCTTTTGGGTCTGGGAACGGCATTACAGTTTCATTGTATGTATCACAACCCGCGTCCTTATCAATCATTACGAGTCACGTCGCCACAATCAAATAGGCGCAGCCCGATGGGCTTGGCAATTGACAGGCTTGCTCTGCGACGCCTTCGGAGGCAAACCGGAATGACAGGTACGGCGCCACATAAGGCCGACGACACCGGATCGGGCATTTGCCGATGCCGCCGTCGGGCGATCTCTGAGAATCTCCCGACCCGCGCGTCGCATTGTGCTGGCTGTGCAACAGGGGTGCCACCAACGCGGCAGGTCGCCGCTGGTACCCTCTGTCCGAGATCGGCGCCACCCTCGTTGTTCGCGGCCAAGGGCCTGGCTAGGATTGGCTAGGAAGCCTCGTTGTCTGGCCACCGGCTTCGCCACTTGGGGCGAGATCGATTGGCCAGCCAGGGCAGTCCCTCTGAAGGAGGTAAGGCATGCTTACGTGGGCACTGATCTTCCTGATCATCGCGATTATTGCGGCGATCTTCGGCTTTGGAGCCATCGCCGGCACCGCTGCATGGATCGCGAAGATCCTATTCTTCGTGTTCATCGTCATATTCCTGATCTCTCTGATTATGGGCCTGGCGGGCCGGCGAGGACCACGAGAGCCGCCGCTCTAAGCGCAGGCAGCACGGCGGCCGGGGTAGCCCGGGCGAGGCACAAACCACAGGGCCGGCGGCACTCCAGCGCCCCGGCCCTGCTGCTTTTCGACGACTCGGCGGACCGGCGTTTGTCCGCCTGTGATACAAGACCACCCCCGGGTTGGCCCGAGGGAGGGTGGCGGATTTGTTTGGTTCGCCCAAGCCAACTACCATTGCAATAGGACGGCCTGAAGCTGGCTCTGCAACGAGTGCGCATCTCAAGCCGGCATGGCAGATCGGCACCAGGCCCACATAAAGGAGGCTCATCATGCTCACGTGGGCGATCATTTTCCTGATCGTCGCGATCATCGCCGCCATATTCGGCTTCGGCGTTGTAGCCGGCACGGCGGCCTGGATTGCGAAAATCCTGTTCATCGTGTTCGTCGTGTTCTTCGTGATCTCGCTGATTGGGGGGCTGGCCTCGGGCGGCCGGCGCCGCGGCCCACCGATTTAGGCGGTGACGCTGCGCACCGGGGGCGATTGAACCGCCTCGCGGGACACGAATGACTGCAGGGCCGGCACATCCGCTGGACGTGTCAGCCCTGCACGTTTTTCGGCAGGACGCCCAATCCCATGCCGGCCCAATCTGCCAATCCTTGTCGACTGCAATGTTCTGCGCCCCTTCAACGTTCTAACCCCCTGCTCGCGACAGCCTGCGGCCTGTGGCTCCCCGCACGCCTTTGTGGTAGACTGCCGAGCTACTTGAAAGGTCGCTGACCCTTTGAGTTGCAGGAGCCGCGAATGAACGTGTCTGACGTGCCCCCCAGGATCCGGCAGAGCCGAAGTACATGGCTGGCCGTCGCGTTGGTGTTCTTCAGTATCCTCCCGGCGTCAATCGCCTTTGCCCGGCCGGATCTTTCCCGGCCCGCAACCAAGGAGGTTGAAAGGCCGACCAGACCGATCGCATTCGCCGTGACCCAGCCGGCCCTGGCGACCCAGCCCGCCGAGATGCCCGCTAGCCAGCCAGCGTCACAACCGACCAGCATGCCCGCCTCGCAGCCCACCAGCATGCCGGCCTCCGCCCCCAGCACACAGCCGCGCGACCCCGACCTTACGCCTGAGATGATCGAGATGTACAAGAAGCGGGCCCAGGGTACCGAGGACCTGCCCGATGCCGAGAAGAAAGCCATCCTGGGGATCTACGACCAGGCCCTGACGCAGATGAAGCTCGTGGACGACTGGACGGCGCAGATCGCCAGGTACGACGAGCAGATCAAGCGGATCCCCGCCCAACTGGAGCAGGCCAAGGCCAAGTGGGCCCAGGACGTCGAGGACCTGACTCCTCGCGCGCCTGACAGCGCCACACTCGGGCAAGTCGAACGGCTCTGCAGCGAGGCCGAAGACCTGGACCGCGCAGCCCGCATCGAGGCAGGCGGCCTCCGCCGCGAGCAGCAGGCCTGCCAGGATCACCGCCAGACGAACGTCGCCCGTCAGAACCAGATCAGCCAGCTGCAGGACCAGTACAGCCAGGACCTCAAGGCCCTTGAGGCCGGTACGAGCGAAGCCGAACAGGCCCGCCGAGCGTTGCTGCGGGTAAAGCGCCGCGCCCTCTACCGCGAGAAACGGACCCTCGACAAGCAGAGCGCCTACGACAATGCCCGCGGCGAACTGCTAACCGTCCAGACCGACGTGGCCCAGCGATACCAGGGTGCCACGACCACCGCCCTGGGCCAATGGAAAGAGATCCTCAAGCAGCACCAGACCGCCCAGGCCGCCAGGACAGCCGCCCAAGCCAGCCAGCAGAGCGTCGTGTTTAGGGACCGCCCCGAACTGTTCGACATCGCCGAGCAGAACAAGGCCCTTGCTGAGAAACGCGTGCAACTGCAGACGCTCGCCAGCCAGATCCAGCAGGGGATGCAGTCCGGCGACAACCAGATCCAGCAGGCGATGCAGTCCATTGACGACCTCCGCCAGCTGCGACGCACGATCAGCGAGAATTCCAGCAGCATGATGCAGCGGATTCAGTCCGCGGGCCTGACCGAGGCGGTCAGCTCTCTGCTGCGGCGGCACCGCATGCAGCTGCCCGACGTCCTCCAGCACGAGCGCACCCGCCGCCGGCTCGAAACCGAGATCGCCAAGGCGCAGTTCGAGCTGATCGACCTCGAAGACCAGCGGTCCGGCCTGATCTACATCGACCGCCAGACCAACCAGATCCTGGCCGGACTCAAGAAGTCCATCACGGAGCAGGACCGCCCGTCGGTCCGCAGCCAGTTGCAGGATCTGCTGCGCACACAGCGCAAATACCTCGACGATCTCATCCTCGACTACAACAGCTACACCAAGATCTGGCTGGAGATCGCCGAGGAAGAGCGGCAACTGATTGCCGAGACCCATCGCTACGCCGACTACATCGACGAGCACATCCTCTGGGTCCGCAGCTGCAAACCGCTGCAACCGGTACATATCGGCTCGACCTGGCATGCCCTGCGCTGGCTGGCCTGTCCGGCCGCCTGGAGGGAGGTCGGCCAGGGGGCCTGGACCGATCTGCAGACCAACCCGCTGACGCTGCTATGGGGCGTGCTGATGTTCGCCGGGTTGATGGTCAGCCGCCGACGGCTGCGCGTGCGGCTGCGGGCGATCGACGAGATCGCCTCCAAGAGCTACAGCTACGCCTTTACGCACACCCTCGAGGCCATCGGACTGACGCTGCTGCTGGCGGTCGCCGGGCCGGGCCTGGTCTGGTTCGCCGGCTGGCGACTCTCCACAGTGCCGAGCACCAGCGAGTTCGTCGGCGCGCTGGCGGCGGGCCTGCGCTCCGCCGGTGTGCTCTACCTGGTCCTCGAAACTGTTCGGCAGGTCTGCCGGCCCAAGGGGCTGGGCCAGACACACCTGCTCTGGCCGGCCGACGCCATGCAATTGCTCCGCAAGAACCTCGTCTGGCTGATGCCCCTGACCGTGCTGCTGACGCTGCTCGTCTCGACGATCGAGTGGCAGGCCGCCGCTGACCACAAAGACTCCCTCGGCCGATTGGCATTCATCGCCGGCCTGCTTGCCCTGGCTGTCTTTGCCCGGCGGGTGATGCGGCCCGGCGGGCCATTGATGGCTGGTTTCCTGGAACGACACGCGAGCGGCTGGCTGGACCGCCTGCGATACATCTGGTACCCGGCCAGCGTAGCGATTCCCCCGGCCCTCGCCCTGGCGGCGGCGACCGGCTACTACTACACCGCCATGGCACTGACCAGCCGCCTGCTGGCAACGGTGGCACTGGTGTTCGCCTCACTGGTCCTGCGCGCCTTGCTGCTGCGGCTGTTGTTTGTCGCGCGGCGCAAACTCGCCATTGAGGAGGCCCACAAGCGCCAGGCGAGCCAGCAGGCCAGAGCTGCCATCGAGGGGATCGAGGCCGGCGCCGCCGACGCCAAGCCGAACCCCGGCCCCGTGGTCGCCAAGGAGGCAGCCGTCGACCTGGCAACGGCCGACGCGCAGACCCGCCGGCTCGTCCGCGTAGGTATCCTGTTCGCCCTAGGCATCGGACTATACGTCACGTGGGCGGACATGCTGCCGGCCCTGGGTGTCCTCGATCGCGTGCAGCTCTGGTCGACCACCATGGATACGACCCAGGTGGTCACTAGCAGCGACGGCAGCAAGATCGCGCAAACTGTGCCCAAGATCGTGCCGATCACCCTCGGCAGCATCGCCTGGGCCGGACTGATCATACTGATGTCCGTCATCGCCGCCCGCAACATCCCCGGTCTCTTGGAGCTGACGGTCCTGCGACTCATGCCGCTGGAGCCCGGCGGCCGTTACGCGATCAACGCCCTCAGCCGCTACCTCATCACGATCATCGGGTTGATCATGGCCTTCGGCGCCATCGGCATCGGCTGGTCCAAGGTCCAGTGGCTCGCTGCGGCCATCACGGTCGGCTTGGGCTTCGGCCTGCAGGAGATCTTCGCCAACTTCATTTCGGGCATCATCATCCTGTTCGAGCGGCCGATCCGCGTGGGCGATGTCGTCACGGTCGGCGCGATCAGCGGGACCGTCAGCAAGATCCGCATCCGCGCCGCCACGATTGTCGACTGGGACCGCAAGGAACTGATCGTACCCAACAAGGAGTTCATCACCAGCCAGCTGATCAACTGGACGCTCTCGGACCCGATCCTGCGGGTTGTCGTGCCGGTGGGCGTGGCCTACGGCTCGGATACCTGCGCGGTCCAGAACCTGCTGCTCAAGATCGCCCGCGCAAACCCGCACGTACTGGAACACCCCCAGCCCGAGGCGTTCTTCCTGGGCTTCGGCGATAGCAGCCTGGACTTCTCGCTGCGGGCGTTCGTGCCGAGCCCCGACGTGGCCTCGACGGTCCAACACGAAATACACATGGCCATTGACAAGGCGTTTCGCGAGGCCGGCATCGAGATCGCCTTCCCACAGCGCGACGTCAACGTCCGCCTGATGGACCTCAAGGCCCTGCTGCCGATGCTAGGCACGCGACAGACCCTGCCGTAGAGTCGACCGGCCGCGATCTGCTATTCGCGCCGGTACATCAGCCGCTCGCCGTGCCTGGGTAGCGCTGTCTCCAGGTGCGGGTACTTCACTTTCATGTACTCCAGGAACGGCTCGGGGGCCTGGCTGTTGTTGGCGAACATCTCGTAGTGCGCGGGGATCGTCAGGCGCGGCCGCAGGGCCCCGGCCAGGTCGGCCGCCTCCTGGTAGGTCATGTTGCCGATGCAGCCGGCCGCCAGCCGCGCCGCGTCCCGGCCGTTGATCGGCAGGAAGACCACGTCCAGCGGCCACTTCTTCAGTTTCGTCTGCAACCCCTCGTACACGCAGCAGTCGCCGCTATGGTAGATCGTGCAGCCGCCCGCCTGGATCACGTAGCCCAGGTGCGGGTGCCGGCCCGATACCGGATCCTGATCGAGGAACTCGTGCGCCGCCGCAATGCCCCAGATCTCGATGTCGCCGATCTTCACGCTGCGCTGATCGTCCAGGCCGATGAACCGCTCCGCCGGGATCTTCAGGTCCCGGATCAACCCCTCCCGCAAAAGGTCCGGCACCACGAACTTCGCCCCCGGCGACGCAACGGCCAGGGCAGGCCAGACCTCACGATCGATGTGGTCCACATGGTCGTGCGTGCCGCAGATGACAGTCGCGTGCGTGACCTCCTGCGGCACAAGCAGCGGGGCCACCTGTCGCCGAGCCATCGGCGCGAGGAAGGGATCGACGTAGATGACCTGCTTGCCGGCCTTGATCACGAAACTGTGCTGGCCAAGCCACCAGATCGCCAACCGCCCGGCCGGCACCTCGCATGCATCGATGTCCTCGATCAGATCCTTGCCCGTCAGCATGAATGCTCCTCTCAAGACCTACTTCGGCAACTCGCTCTCGAATCCCGCCGCGATCATCCAGCGCTTGTACGTCGCCAGGTCGAAAGGCGGATGACCCGCCAGGTAGTGGTTGCGGCCCTCCCCGGCCGGGCCATCCCACTCGATCAGGTAGAACCGCTTGACCGCCCCGCTATACGGCACCTTCCCCAGCTGCGTCACACCATCGCCAGCTGCAACGGCCCGCCCTTCCAGCAATACCTCGCCGCCATCGATATCCTTGACCGTGTAACGCACTTCGACGTCCTCGCGGGTATCGTTGATAACAACGAGATCCTGGAACCAGCCGGCCGCCTCCTTGAACGTCAGGCACACCGACTGCTGCGCCCGCTGAATGCAGTGCCAGGCCAGCTTCTTCTCGAAATAGTAGTCAACCACCGCATCGGAGATCTGCGGCCAGCCGTCCATCAGGTTCCACCAGATGATCCCCGTCCGCCGCCATTTGTTCGTGCGAAAGAATTCGATGAAGAACTTCTTGGCCTCCGCCTGGCTCGCCTGGCTGCCCAACGAGAACTCTTCCAAGCTGTCCGGGATCACGCCGAACAACTCGCGGACCTGGTTGGCCGTCTGTTTGACCCGCATGTCGCCGTAGGCACTGCTCGACCAGGGCACCGCCTCGGTCGAGTGAAGGTTCCACTCGAGGTTGTTCTGCCAGGGCCACACCTTCGACGGCGAGAGGAACTTCCGCAGCGACGTCGGCGAGGGACAGCCAAAATAGCCGATCTCGCTGGCGAAGTGACACCTCGAGCCGAGATAGTACGGGCTCTTGTAGTAGTTCCGCGGACCCCACAGGTGATTCTCCGGCAGTACGTCATCGCTGCCGGCCTCAAACGCCTCGGGCGAGATGTAGGGCGAGCTCGGCAGGTAAGGCCGGCCCGCATCGTATTGCTGCAGTACCGCGGGGATGATTCTGCGAGTCAACACGTTCTGGTTGGGATCCTTGCCCTCGCTGAACCAGCTGTACGACCAGTCGCATTCGTTGTCCCCGCACCACAGCACGATCGACGGGTGCTGGCGAAGCCGCTTGACCGCCTTGATCGCCTCGGCCTCGAACCGCCTGCAGAACCCCTCGTCCTGCGGGTAGATCGCGCAAGCCATCGAAAAGTCATGCCAGATCAGGATGCCCTTGCGGTCGCACAGTTCGTAAAAGGTGTCGTTCTCGTACACCCCGCCGCCCCAGCAGCGCAGCATGTTGCAGCCGACCTTCTCCGCCAGATCCACGATCCGCGGGATCCGCTCGGCGTCACGAGAGTGGTACGCATCAGCCGGCACCCAATTGCTACCCAGGATGAAGATCTTTTCGCCGTTGATGACAAAGCAGAACTCGCCGTCGTCCGCCCGGGTCACCTCCGTCCGCCGCAGCTCGACCGTCCTGATACCGTGATGCAGCCGCACCCCGTGCACCGTCTGCCCGTTCTTCAGCAGCGACACCGTCACAGCATAGAGGTTCGGCTCCCCGCGGTTCCGCGGCCACCAGAGCCGTGGCTGGTCTACCCCGATCTTCACCTGCCCCGCGATAAACGGCACCCGGTGTCGCTGGCTGAAACGGCTCGGCCCGCACGCCCCGTCGATCTGCAGCTCGTAGACATCCTGCGGACCATCCTGGATGTTGACACGAAAATGGAGCAACAGCTCGGCCCGACGATGATCCGCCGTCAGGCTCTTGGTGGCCAGAAAGGCATCCTCGATCCGCTCGTGCGGCATGTAGCGCAGCCGGACCGGCCGCCACAGCCCGCACGAGACCGCCCGCGGGAAAATGTCCCAGCCGTACATGTGCGGGGCCTTGCGGACGTAAAGGCTGTCATAGTTGTTCGGGATCGCCCCCACCAGCGGCGGGTACTCGTACTTTCGGGCCTCCTCGACCGCCGGGCGGATATGCACGAACAGCTCGTTCTCCCCCGCCAGCAGCCCGTCGATTTGGAAGACGTGTTCGATCAGCATGTTATCGGTCGAACCGAGTTTCCGGCCGTTCAGGTAGATGTCCGCATAGCAGTCGATCCCCTCGAACACCAGTTCCGCGTTGTGGCCGGGTTTCGGCTGGGCGGAGAACCGCCGGAAGTACCAGACATGCGCCCGCTCGTACTTCATCAGGTCGAGAATGTTGAGCCCCTGATACGGCTCGCCGATCAACCCGTTGGCCTGCAGGTCCAGTTCGAGGTTGCCCGGCACGCGGCACGAGCGGATCTGCAGCCCGGCCTTCGCTAACGCAGCCGCCGAGTCGTAACCCGCATCGACTTGCCCTATCGCAAAAGCGAACGACCAGTCGCCGCCCAGTTCGATCCCGTCCTGCCCCGCGTGAATGTCCATGCCGACTCTCCGGAACACCGCAATACATTGAGACTTGTGCCGGCACACGCCGAGCCGGCCACTTCGCCCACTATCATGCCCTGTAGTGCCCGCCCTGCAAAGTCCCAGCCGCTTGGGCTCCCGTGAGAAAACCGCCTCGGAAAAACGTTGCCACTGATAGGCACAGTGGTTATGCTGAGGTCTGAAATGCTCGGCATTGAGCCGCTCACACGGGCGATCTTGACCGAATCACAATCGTTAGTAAGCCGTCATCTACGTGCGACATCGCTGCGCAACCGTGGCTTGCCAGGAGGCTGGTCGTGAACGACAGACCCCTGAAGTTCCACCACCAGGTGATCGATCCCGATCCGCCGGGCCGGCAACATGACATTACCTTGGTCGCCGACCTGACCGGCGACGGCCGACCAGACATCATCGGCAAGGCCTACGCCGATCGCCACGTCGACGTGTGGTTCAACGAAACGTAAGAACGGCGATCAGCACAAATGCCAACCGCATGCGAAGCATTCGATCGAATCTACAACCGCTCCTGCAGCCGTATCTGCCCTTGGCGACGATCCTGCTGGCCGGCGGCTGCCTCGCTGCGCAGCGGCCCATGCAGCCCCCGGGAGTCCAACCCGTGATCCGCCACCTCGCCGATCGCGTATACCGCCTCGAACCATCCTTCCGTGACGACTTCCGCTCGCCTGCCCACTGGCGCATGGAAGGCGAAGGGGCCCGCTTGTGGACCGAGACCGGCTGGCTCCACTGCGACGCCCGTAGCGGCGACGTCCACGCCGCCACCATCTGGTGCACGGCCGCGGAATTCACCGACCCGCTCTGGCTGGCCTTCGATATCCGCTTCCTCGACGGGCTGTTCAACGGCAACCTTATCCTGCACGCCCGTGGCCCCCAGGGCGAGGACGTGCTGAACTCCTCCGCCCAGCGCAAAGGCAACTACGACGAGTACCACCTCTTCCCCAACTACATCCTGACGTTCCTGAACGACCAGAATGCTGTCCGTGTCCGCTACCGTCGCAACCCCGGCTTCGCCTTGCTGAATGAGACGTTCTATAAGCCGGCCCTGCAATTAGACCGAACGTACCATGTCGTCATCATCCTGCAGGCCGGGCGAGTGCAGTTCTGGGTCGACGGCGTGAAGCGCTTCGACGGGTCGGACCCGCAGCCACTCATGGCTGGCCGGCTGGCCCTGCGAACATGGAAGACCTACTGGCCTGGTCGAACCTCGCCATCTACCACATCGTGAGTTGATCCAGCCCTCACGGCCAAAGTCGTCACGCTGCCCCTCGTAACATGCTTCACGATCTTGATAACGCCAGTCGCTCGTACGAATACCCGGCACGCGCACTGGGCGTGTGTACCGTCTCCGTACAGGGGTTTTCCCTGAATCCCCAAGGACGACCATTCCTAACGATAGGGGCGCGAAACACATGCGGTGCAGTATCACGGCTGGTACGCTTTGACACCCCCGGCCATGCTTTGAAAGATTGTCCGCTACGTCTAAGCTACTTATGGAAACAGCTAACGAGCAGGGCGACTCAGCATTGCAGAGCGCCCGATAGTGATGCGGGCGCATAACCCCCCGTAGCATGAACTAAGCTGTGTCCCCTGTTTTCTGGTTGGTTAGGTCCGATCAAGGAAAGGAGCAGATCTATGGCAGATTTCAACAAGCCTGCAGAGCCCCAGCGGACGGACGACCAGGTCCACGAGGGCGACTACTGCCCCGTCGAACCTGGCTCTGCGGGACAGCAGATGCACGAGCCGTCCTCCAGCACCGCCAGTCAAGTTGCCGAGCAAGGCAAGCAGTTGGCTGGGGAGTTGGCCGAGAAGGGCAAGTACATTGCCGGGGAGTTTGTCGAGCAGGGCAAACAGATAGCCCGGGACATGACCGGCCGTGGCAAGGCGGCCGCCAGCGACCTCGCCCAGCAGGTGCAGTCCAAGCTCTACCAGTTGCTCGGTACCGAAAAGGACCACGTCGCTGACCGACTCGACCGGATCGGCAAAGCCTTGCACCAGGTGTGCGAGAACCTCCAGGGCGAGGACGACAAGGTCATCGCCTCCTATGCCAGCAGCACCGCCGACAGCATCGAGCGGATCTCGCGGCACCTGCACGACCGTGATTTCGCTCAACTGATCGACCGCGTCGAAGGCTTCGCCCGCAAGCAGCCGGAGGTGTTCCTGGGCGCCAGCTTCCTGGGCGGCCTGCTGCTGGCGCGATTCATCAAGACGTCCTGGTCCAGCGCCAACCGCGAGATGTCCCGTGAGCCGGCGAATATCTCCGCACCCGACCGGGGGGACCAGCTCAGCGAGCCCGGCGGGACCCACATCTGAATGTGACCGCAGGAGGAATCATACATGGTGACCGAACGTAACAATCCCATGGGAACACCCCCACGGACCGAGCCGCCGCCCGGCGTGCAGAACCGGCTGCGGCCCGAGATCGACAACCGCTCGGCTGGTGACCTGGCTCGCGAACTGACCGAACAGGCCGGCTCGCTGATCCGGCAAGAGTTACGCCTGGCCAGGTTGGAGATAACCGAAAAGATCTCCAGCATGAGCCGCCACATAGCCTACATCGCCATTGGTGCCCTGCTAGGCTACGCGGCGCTGCTGGCGCTCGTACAGGCCGCGATCAATGGCCTTGGCGCAGGCATCTGGCATGGCAACAACGCCTGGATCTGGCTGGCTGTGTGGCTGGCGCCGCTCGCAATCGGCCTGATCATCGCCGCCGTCGGCTATGCGTTGATCCAGAAGGGTATATCGACTCTCAAGAAGGATAGCATTGTCCCGGAAAAGACGTTGGAAACAATGCGGGAGAACAAGCAATGGTTAGAGAATCAGATCAAGTAAACCGCTCTACCAATCTATCGGACCAGGAACCCAGGTCGGCCTCTCCTGGAATCGCCAATGAGCCGAAGAACTCCGACGAGGCCCAGCGCGAACTCGAGCGGACCCGTTCGCGCATGAGTGAGACGATCGGGGCCCTCGAGCAGAAGCTCGAACCCCGACGGCTCGTCGATCAGGTGATCGGTGCGATCAAGTCGGCCGGCGTAGAGTCGCGCGCTGTCGAAACCGTTCGAGACTACCCGCTGCCGTTCGGCCTGATCGCCGCCGGTGTAGCCTGGCTCACCATCGATATCATCCGCAAGCAGAGATCATCTGGCTACGAGACGCCAACACCCAGTGAGGGCCAGTCCACACTCAGCGGCATCCGCCAGTCGGTCAGCGACAAACTGAAGGCCGGCAAGGGCAAGGTCTCTGAATTGGCCAGCGGCGTCAGCGAATCGGTCTCCGACGCCGCTCGCTCGGTCGGCGATAAGGCCTCCGAGATGATGGGCGGCGTGAAAGAGCGCGTCTCCGGCGCAAAGGAACGTGTCTCCAGCATGACCAGTCGGCTGCGCAGCGAGGGCGGCGAGCCGATCCGTGGCTTCTGGAACACCTTCCAGGACCACCCGGTCGCGATGGCGGCGGGGTTTACCGCCGCCGGCGTTCTCGCGGGCTTGCTCGTCCCCACCAGCCGGCGCGAGGAGGAATGGATCGGCCCCACCGCTGACCGCCTCGTGCAAAACGCGCGGGACTCCGGCCGTCGCGCCGTCCAGGAGACGAGCGAGAAGGTCGGCAACGTCGCTCGTGCCGCCGCCGACGCAGCCACCGAGCGGATGCATGGAGACGAGCCGCTGCTCGAGAAGGTCAAGGGCATGGCCAAGGACGCAGCCGACACCGCCAAGCAGCAGATGCGCAAGGAAGGCTTCATGCAGGAGGACGAGTACCACGAACTCCCGCAGGAGTCCGGCTCAATCGGCGAGGCACCCACCAAACCACTGGATACACTGGATTACCCCGTAGAGGGCGCCGCCGGCCCGAATGTCCCGGAGTCCAAGGCCTTCGCCGATCGCCCCTCGGACGCCATGGCCGATCGCTCAAAGTCCACGCCCCAGCAGCCGAAGGACCAGATCGGCGAATTCACCACCGACCGCCCCGAAGGCGGCTCGACGCGGCGAGACGACAAGGACAAGGGCAAGCACAAGAAGTGAGGCCCCTGCCCCCGGATCAAGTGAACGGCAGTGATGCTCGGCGCCGACAGACCACGCTACCGTTCAGATAGCGTTCCGCATGCGGCAAGCCGTAGGACCCGAGGATAGCCGGACTGACTTGCCGGTCGTCCTGGCCGCCTGCGGCTTGCTTTTGCGCCGTTACTCGCTGCTCCCCCCCGTCGTTGAACCCTTCACCCCTGCCGCCAACTGCTCCGCCTGCGTGACGTACTCGTTCACCTGGTCCAGGCCGTTCTGCCAGAAGTTCGGTTCGCTGATATCCACCCCCAGCGGGGCCAGCAGCTCCGCCGGCGAGACCGACCCGCCCCGACTGAGCAGTTCGATGTAGCCCGGCACGAACGCCTGCCCCTGCTGGTGATACCGGTTGTACAGCGCCAGCACCAGCAGCTCGCCGAACGCATACGCATAGCAGTAGAACGGCACGTGTACGAAGTGCCCGATGTAGCTCCACCACCAGCGGTAGTCGTCGGTCAGATGCACCGCCTTGCCGTGCATGGTCTTGTTCGCTTCCATCCACAGATCGCCGATCCGGTCAGCCGCCAGTTCGCCCTCCGACCGCCGCGCATTGTGCAACTTCTGCTCGAACCGCGTGAGCACCACTTGCCGAAAGACCGTTGCGAAGATGTCCTCGATCTTGCTGCACAGCAGGGCCAGCTTGACCCGGTCATCCATCTGCTCGCCCAGCAGCCGCTCGAAGGTCACCATCTCGCCGAAGACGCTCGCCGTCTCCGCCACCGTCAACGGCGGGTGCATCTCGAGGTAGCCCACCTTGCGTGACAGGTACTGATGCACGCCGTGGCCCATCTCATGCGCCATCGTCAGCACGTCGCGCAACTTCCCCGTGAAGTTCAGCAGGATGTACGGGTGCACGCTCGGCACCGTCCCTGCCGAGAACGCCCCGCCGCTCTTGCCCGGCCGGACCACGGCATCGATCCAGTTCTTGTCGAAGAACTCTTTGGCAATGTCGGCCAGTTGGCCCGAGAACGCGCCGAACGAATCCAGCACCGTCTGCCGGCAACGGTCCCAGTCGACACCTGGCATGTCGCCGATCACCGGCGCGTAGCGATCGTAGTCCTTGAGTCGGCCAAGACCCAGCAGCTTGCCCTTGAGCTTGTAGTAACGCTGCACGATGCCGAAGTTCTTCTCGCAGGCGCTCAGCAGCGCCTCGACCGTCGCCCCATCGATCTCGTTGTCGAGGTTGCGATGGGCCATCGGATCTTCGAACTTCCGCAGCCGGTCCTCGATCTCGTGGTCGTAGACCAGCGTGTTGAACATATGGGTCATGTGCCGGCTATGGGCCTGCAGCGTCTTGGTGATCGCAGCCGCTGCGTTCTTGCGGACCGCTCGGTCCGGCTCGTACAGCAGACTGAGCGCCTGGCTCTCGTTGACCGTCTCGGTCTTGTTGCCGCGGCGGACCTTGAATTCCATCGCCGCCGTCGTGTCGTCGAACAGCCGCTGCCACGCCCGCGAACCCGTGTTCGCCAGCATGTCAACCAATCGCTCCTCTGGCTCCGACAGTTTGTGGCTGCGGAACTTCCGCTGCTGCTTGAGCCAGTGGCGATAGGGCGCCAGTTCCGACGCTTCGATCAGCCGATCGGCCACGTCGTCCGGCAGATCCATCCACTCCAGTTCGAAGAACATCAAATGCTGGCGCGCCTCGACCCCCTGCACCTGCACGTACTGCAGCAGCGCTCCGTGTTCATGCTTGCTGGAGTCCGCCGCATGCAGCAGCCCGGCATACGAACCGACCTTGCCCAGATTCTCGGCGATGGCAGCGAACTCCGCGACAGCCGCGGCGAACTCCGCCGGCGCCGGACCATCCGCCTTGTTGACCTGCCCGCGGTATTTCTTCTCGAACTCCTGCGACCGCTGCTGGGCGGCGGCAAGGTCCTCTTTAATGGCCGGGTCGTCGTGCCCCTTGTACAGGTCCGACAGGTCCCACTGCGGCGCGCCGGGCTGCATCTGCTCTGCCATCACTGATCCTCCAGGTACCACTACGGTGCAAAACGCGGGCTCATACGCCTGACCACGTCGGCCATCCCGCCAGTCCGGATTATGCGAAATGGTACCCGACCGGATTGACTTGTCGAGCCCGACAGGCGACATTCACAGGCTGGACCTCATGAGCGGCAATGCGTTAACGTGAACCGGACGAACGGAGTCAGAAGATGGCTGGCAAACTCGCCCCCCTGTCGCTACGAGCCTTTCACCTCGACCTCAAGTGGCAGCACTACCGCTTCGACCGATACCTCGCCCTGCTGGATGACCTCGCCGACTGGGGCTACAACACCGTCGTCCTCGAATATGAGAACATGTTCCCCTACCGCTGCTGCCGCCGGGCCGTTCATCGCGATGCCTGGACCCTGCTCCAGGTCCGCCAGTTCGTCGCCAAGGCCCGTTCGCGCCGGATCCAGATCATCCCGCTGATCCAGTGCTTCGGCCACCTGGAATTCGTGCTGCGCCTGCCGCAATTCCGTCACCTGACCGAGAACCCCGAGCATCCCAGCGAACTCTGTCCCTGCAAGGATGGCGCCGCCGACCTGGTTAGCGCCATGATCGACGAGGTCATCGCCGCCCACCCCGAGGCCGAGTACCTCCACATCGGCGGAGACGAGGTCTGGAGCCTGGGCACCTGCCCGGCATGCAAGCGGAACGTCCGCCGGGCCGGCAAGAGCCGCATCTACATCGACTTCGTCAGCCCGTTCGTCAGCAGGGTCACCGCCGCGGGCAAGCGGCCGATCCTCTGGGCCGACATGCTGCTGGGCCACCCCGAGGCCCTCGATGCCATGAGCCGCGACGCCATCCTGTGCGACTGGCAGTACTGGCCGCAGGGCACGAGCGAACCGCACATCATGGACTGGACGAGCGGCACATGGGTCTCACCAATGACCCTGCCGCTGGTCGACCCAGCCACGCGCAAGCGCTTCGAACCTTACTGGTCCACCAGGACCGCCAAAGGCCAGCCTGCCCGTTACAAGGGTTGGCCCTACCTCGACTACCTGCGCAACGCCGGCTTCGACGTGATCAGCGGGTCATCCATCAAGAGCGGCGGGGACAATTACTCCTCGGTGCGCTACGGACTGCACCTGGACAATTGCCTCTCGGGCGCCGAGGCGATCGCCCGCGCAGGCGGCTTGGGCCAGATCGTCACCAGCTGGGTGATCCGCCGCGTGCCGATGGAGAACCAGTACCTGTTGCTCGCGCTTTCGGGCGAGGCGATGCGCAAGCCCGGTGCGGTGGACCCGGACGCCGCCGCCGATCGCTACGCGCGCCGCCGACTCGGTCTGCCGATCGACCTGCTGGGCATCTACGCCTCCCTCGGCGCGATGGTCCACTGCTTGAACATGACCAACTACGGCAAGTACGCCTTCGACGACCACCGCATCGATCCGCCGTCGATCGACGAGGAGGTCGCCCGCGCAGGCGGTCAGCCCGGCCACACTCCCCTGCTGATGCGGGAAACCGCCAACAGCGGCCTGCATGCCGCGGACGCCATCCTGACGGCCCTGGACATGGTGAAACTCAAGGGCCGCGAAATCGACGTGCTGCGCTTTGCCGCCGAGGAGACCCGCTACAAGGCCTGGCTGGTCTACGCGATCTGCGAGCACCTCCGCGGCAAGAAACTCGACCCCGCCGCGATCCGCAAACAAACCAATCTCCTCAAGCAGTTGCTCAAGAAAACCTTCGAGGGCCACTGGACCGCCTGGACGATCCGGGACGAACTGCGATACCGCTACGCCCCCGATGAAGCCTGGACCGCCAAACTGAAGTAGCAGTGGCACAAGGCAAGGGGTCCCGGCCCAGGGTAATCGCATGTCGTGGCACGGGCATCAGGAGCACGATTCTGTCGGCCCTTCAGGCCGCTACGGGCGGGACGCCTGGGATGTGCATGGCCAGCATGGCCATGCCACACGTACATGCGATTGCCCTGACTACTGCCCCCCACCCCTCACGTACTGCTTGACGCGAAGGGTGTTGTCGATCGTCTGCCCCGGATTACGGCTGGCGTTGAACGTGCCGGTGATCGAGATGGTCTGCATGCTCGGCTCGGCCACGCCCGGGTGACTGCGCAGGTGCAGTTCGCTGGTCTCGATCCGCCCCGTCAGCTCGGTCTTCTGCTTGTTCTCCCAGACCCGCAGGTAGCCCGCCCCGTCGAAGATCAGGCTGCTGCCGGCCAGGTCCACGATGTACGTGATCTTCACGTTCGTGCCGGTCGCATCGGCGAAAGTCTTGCCCGGCTGGCTCAGCCAGACCATCTCCAGGATCATCGTCTCGCGCGTCGGCGCGCCATTCTTTTCCCCGGCGCCCACCAGGGCAGCCGTCAGCGCCCCACGCTCCATTGGCTGGTAATACGCCCGCGTGAACTGGCAGCGCAGCCGCCGCGCCGGCGGCGGATCCGTCACCGTCACCGACAGCGGCAAGGGTTTCTGGCACCCGACCAGCAGGCCGGCCACTGATACAAGACCAAGCATAACGATTCGGAAATTCCCGAAGCCCATTAGACCGACTGCTCCGGTTGGTGAGTGGTTACCACGTCAGGTTTGGGGGCCGCCGGACCGGGGCCCACCGGCTCGCCTGGCACTACCGGCTCGGCTACCGCCTGGATCGTCACGTCGATACCCAGCAGCGCCGGGCTGTTACGCTCGACGATCCCGCGAATCTGCTCGCGCGGGATGCTGGGCAGGTTCGTGCCATGCACGATCAGGTTCAAACTGTACAGCGACTCGATCACGCTCTTGGCATCGCTGGCCGGGAAATCGCTGCCGAATAGCAGCTTCTCCATCACGCCGCGCTCGTGCGCCAACTGCATGCACTGCAGCGCCTGCCACGGCGTCTGGGAGATCCCGCTGATCTCCGCGTAGACGTGCTCGTGCTTACCCAGCAGAACGAGCGTCTCATCCACCCACGGATACCCCATCTGCGCGATCAGGATCCGCAGGCCCGGGAAGCTGCGGGCCACTTCGTCCAACAGGTATGGCCGCGCGAACTCCAGGTGGGCGCTCGCCGGTAGCGGCGGGCTGTTGTGGAAGACCACCGGCATGCCCAGCCGCTCCGCCTGCTCGTAGATCGCCATCGCGCCGGAGTGGCACGGGTGCATCGCCTGGATCGCCGGGGCAATCACGACCCCCCGCAGCCCCAACTGCTGGCGGGCGCGCAGCAGCTCGTCCTGCGCCTTGACGCCCTCCAACGGGTCAATCCCCGCAAAGCCGATCACCCGCTCGGGATTACGCCGCACGTACTCGGCCAGGAAATCATTGCTGATCTCCAAGTCCAGATGCCGGCTGCGAAGACCCAGGACAAATGAAGCATCGACCGGCTTGCACGCCGCCATGTGCTCTTCAGCACTGGCCGGCGAACGAGATCCGGACTTCTCTAGCAGACGGGAGGCGCGTGTGGGCCGTAAAGGACGCACACCGCCGCGCAGTCCGACCTGTTGGGTCGACTGCCAAATGTGCGTGTGACAGTCTACGATCATAGTACGTACTTTTTACACTAGGGGCCGGATCCGTAACCGTATTGGCCACAGCGGCCCGACCTATGAATGCCACTGTACCAGCCGTGATAGTGGGGGTCAAGCAATTATCCCACCCCTCGCCCGGCTGACATAACGCCAACTGTCGTATAGAATTGCTCTTATGTCGCCAGAGAAACCTGATAACCGCAAAGGCCTTCAACGCAAACGCATCGACTTGCGTAAGAATCGCGCCCCGGCTACCCGCCGCAAACACTTCACCGAACTCTACCGCCAGGGCCGCGACGAAAAACTCGACGAGGATACCCCCCTCAGCGAGCGAGTCGGCAAATCGGACCTGACCCGCCGGCGAACCTCCTTCGAGCCCGAGTCCGGACTGCCCGCCCCCGGTGCCGAGGTCAAGCTCGGCCGCGTCCTGCTGATGCGTGGCCACTTCGTCGACGTTGACATAGACGGCTGCGTCCGCCGCTGCGTCATGCGCGGCATGCTCCGCAAACGCCTCCGCGACGAGCACAACGCCGTGACCGTCGGCGACCAGGTCGAGGTCAACGTGGTCGAGTCCACCGGCCCCGGCGAGGACAAGCCCGAGGGTGTCATCGAGGCCGTCCGGCCCCGCCACGGTGTGCTGGCTCGCCAGCACGATGGCCGTCTCCAGGTGATCGCCGCCAACGTCGATCAGGCCATCATCGTCTCCGCCATCCAGATGCCCGAAATCCGCCCCCACCTGATCGACCGCTACATCGTCGCCGCCGAGGCTGGCGAACTTCGCCCGATCGTCTGCGTCAACAAGGCTGACCTCGACCCCGAGGACTTCTGCAACGAGTTCCTCGACGTCTACCGCAACATCGGCTACGCCGGCCTGCGAACCAGCGTCACCCGCAACGAGGGGATCGACGAACTCCGCGCCATCCTCAAGGACAAGGCCAGCGTCTTCGTCGGTATGAGCGGCGTCGGCAAGAGCAGCCTGCTCAACGCCGTACAACCCGGCATGGCCCTCAAGATCGGCGACATCAACATCGTCCTCGGCCGCGGCCGGCACACGACTACCGCCGCACAGCTGCTCAAACTCGACTTCGGCGGCTACGTCGTCGACACCCCCGGCATCCGCCAGTTGGAACTGCCCAACATCGACCGGGGCGATCTCGAAATGTACTTCGTCGAGTTCGTGCCGCGGGTGGCCACCTGCAAGTTCGCCAACTGCAGCCACATCCACGAGATCGGCTGCACGATCAAGCGGGCCGTCGAAGAGGGGCAGATCGACCCGGAGCGTTACGAGTCCTACGTCCGCATGTTCACCGACGAACTCAAGGGCAATTAGCGTTCGAATATAGCCGCCGGCCGGTTTTCGCGGTACCTTTATGGCATTCGAAGGGAGTGGGTGAATGCTGACGTCTTGCCAGATGGCTGACTGCCTGCACGACGCCGGCCTGCGTCCCGGGGATAGCGTCATGCTGCACATCTCGTTCAAGAGCCTCGGCAGCGTGGAAGGCGGCCCCGTCGCCGTGATCGAGGCCTTCCTGGACGTGCTCTCCCCCGCTGGCACGCTGCTGGCCCCAACGCTCATCTTCAACGGTTCGCAGCACGTCTTCCTGGCAGGCTACCCCAGCAACGTCGATCTTCGCACTACCCCCAGCTGCACGGGCGTCCTCAGCGAAACACTACGCACCCGGCCCGGGGCAGTCCGCTCGATCCACGCGACCCACCCCGTCGCCGCCGTCGGCGCCCGGGCGACTGAACTGTCTGGCCGCCATCACCTCGACGACACTGCCGTCGGCCCAAACAGCCCCTGGGCCCTCAATGCCGCCAGCGACAACGGCTGGATCGTCCTGCTCGGTGTGACTCACGCGAGCAACACCACGCTGCACCATCTGGAAGAACTCTACACCGATTGGCTCCTGCCGCCTCTTGCAACGCAGGTCACCTTCCTCGACACCGCCGGCCAGCGCCGCACCGCCAGGCTACGCCCCTACACGCCCCACCTGCCGCGAGACTATCCCAAAATCGAGCCCCTCCTCCTGGCCGATGGCCTGCAGCACAACATCCCGCTAGGACACACCACTGTTCGCCTGATCCGCGCCGCGGCCATGCTCGAACGGATCGGCCGCGAGGTTCGTCGCAACCAGTATTATCTGCTGAAGGACCCAGCCGCTCGGCCACCGGCCCTTACCCCGGTCGCCCGATGCACAGGAGATCGATAATGCATCCCCACGCCAATCGCCGCCCTTCCGCTCAAACCGCGCCGCCGGACGACATGCGCGTCCGACCCCACCGCAGCTTGCGCGAGTGGATCCAGGCTTGGCGAACCGTGATGCGCGACCCCGACAAGGCGATCCCCGATCCCGGCATCGGCGCCGAAGGTCAGCCCATCCCCCCCGAACTGGACCTCCACTGCCCCGAGTGCAATCGCCCGCTGGCCGGCCTGACCGAGTGGGTCTGTCCGCGCTGCGAAGGAAAGTTCAACCCCTTGCGGGCCTATACCCTGCGCATGCTCCAGGAACCGGAGTACTTTCTGCGCTACCAACTGGACCCCGATGACATCCGCAAGGCCCTCTGGGCGATGGTCCTCACGGTCCTTGGCCTGGTGCTCGTCCTGATCGCCACGGTCATCGCCGTCAAACGCGGCCAGGCCGGCTGGTTGCCGATCTGGACCGCCTACAAGGCGACCTCCGCCTTCCTCGGCCTGAGCATCCCGATAACGGCGCTCCTGCACTTTGGATTCGAAATCGTTCTGCCGCGAATCTTCTTCTTCTTCTCCGTGCTTTGGCTGCTGCTGTGCACGGCGCTGCTGATACTGACGCTGGTCTGACAGGTAGGCTGCGCAACGGGCAAAGGGTCGTGCTCGACCCGAACGAATCCTTTGACTTCGCTCCGCCTCTCCCGCTCAGGGTAATCGCATGTCGTGGCACGGGCATCTTGCCCGTGAGTAACACGGGCATCAGGAGCACGATTCTGTCGGCCCTTCAGGCCGCTACGGGCGGGACGCCTGGGATGTTCATGGCCAGCATGGCCATGCCACACGTACATG